>NZ_JAMYMV010000052.1:0-45547 GCF_040318715.1 Mesorhizobium sp. M1050
GGGGGGGGGGGTGCGCCGCACACCCCCCCCCCCTGCCCGCGGTGGGGGCGGGCTGAACAGTGGGGCGCCCTGCGTCGCCCGCCGCCGCCGCCCGGACGGCGCGGGGCCCCCCGGCACTACCACATGCTCGAAGAGGAGCACGCGCTGATCCTGGAAGGGCAGGTGACGCTGCTGCTTGGCGAGGAGCGCCACGAGATGAAAGCCGGCGACTATGTCTGCTTTCCCGCCGGCCTGGCAGTCGGACATTCCTTCCTCAACAGCGGTAGCGGACCATGCCGCTATTTGATGATCGGCGAAAGAAATCCCAATGAAGTCTGCGTCTATCCCGATTCCAACAAGATGGCTGTCGACGCCCTGCGCCGGCGCGACGGTATTTTCGACATGGCGGCGGTGAGGCGTTACTGGGACGGCGAAGAGACGCAATAGCGCCCCGCTGTCTCTGGCTCACAATTGCTTCTCCGCCAGTTCCCTGAATTCGTCGGGTACCGAACGCGTCGCCTCAAGCGCTACCGTGCCGTAGCCGACCGCCTGTTTGCCGAAGCGTTCGCGGATCTTGTCGATGGCGCGGTCGGCGTCGAAGCGTGCCAGGCCTTTCCTGGTACCGGGCCGGCGTTTCTCATCGGCGAGGCCGAGGGGCAGTTCGAGTTGCAGCTCGATGCTTTCCTCGAGATGCGAGACCGAGATCGCCAGCAGCGAGATCGTTTTGTCATGCGGGTGGTCGGCGAGCACGCCGCGCACTAGGTCGCCGGCGATCTCGGCCAGCATCGTTGTCGCCGAGATCGGCTGGTCCAGCGTGATCGAGCGCGTGACGGCACTGAGATCGGCAAAGCGAACGCGCACGGTCACCGTGCGGCCGGGCCTCGCCTTGGCGCGCAACCGGCTGGCGACACGGTCGGCCAGATGCAGCAGAGTGGGCACGATGACCCGCGCCACGGCAGGTTTTTGGCCGAGCGCCGATTGCGCGCCGGCCGAATGCGCGCGGCGCTTCGTCTCCAGTTTTCGCGGGTCGCGGTTCCATGACAGGGCGGCGAGCTTTTCGCCGGCGGCGGGACCGAGCAGCCGCGTCAGCGCGCCGCTGTGCGTCCTGGCCAGCTCTCCGATGGTCTCGACGCCGATTTCGGCCAGCCGCGCCCTGGTCGCCGGCCCGACGCCCCACATCAGCCCGACCGGCAGATCGTGCAGGAAGGCGATCTCGGTGCCGGGCTCGACGACCACCAGCCCGTCGGGCTTGGCGACCTGCGAGGCGATCTTGGCCAGGTGCTTGGTGCGGGCGACGCCGATCGAGATCGGCAGGCCAAGTTCGGCGCGTACCCGGCGGCGGATGGTCGTGGCGATCTCTTCAGGCTGCCCGAACAAATGCGTGCAGCCGGCGACATCGGCAAAGGCCTCGTCGATGGAGATGCGCTCGACCAAAGGCGTGAAATCGTCGAGCACCTTGATCGCCGCGTCGCCCAGCCGCTGGTAGTGGCTGAAATTGCCGCCGACGAAGATCAACTGCGGGCAGAGCTCGCGCGCCTTGCGCCCCGGCATGCCGCCGCGCACGCCGAAGGCGCGCGCCTCGTAGGAGGCGGCGAGCACCACGCCGCCGCCCACCGCGATCGGCTTGCCGCGTAGCGACGGGTCGAGCAACTGCTCGACCGAGGCATAGAAGGCGTCGAGATCGGCATGGAGGATGGTGGCTGTGGTTTCCATCCCGAAGGCACATCCGCAGTTGCTGATAGACACGAACAAATAGAGAACAAAGGGGGATTGTTGTCAAGCAAGAGGTGGTTTCTTGGAGCTCATCCGCAGCAGTGCTGCTTTTCTCAAGTCCGGAACTGCGACCGCCTAGACGATATGCTCCGCCAGCAGCGCCGCCTTCATGGCCTCCAGAGCGGGCTCGCCGCCCGCCGCCAGCTCGTCGGCGACCCGTGCGAGCTTGTCGTCGGCCTTGCGGTGCTTGCTTCCCCAGGCGCCAAGCGTGGCCAGCACGGGCAGCAGGTCGATGCCGGCCTCGGTCAGCCGATAGACTGTCTTCAGCCCATGCGTCGGGTCCTCGCTGCGGGTGAGGATGCCTTCGTCCTGAAGGGTCTGCAGCCGCTCGGCCAGCGTGCGCGACGAGATGCCCTCGTCGGACTGCAGGAATTCACGAAAGTGCCTTTTCCCGGCGAAGACCAGGTCGCGGATGATGAGCAGAGTCCAGCGGTCGCCGAGCAATTCGAGCGACAGGTTGATCGGGCAGCCGGATCTTTCCCGCGTCGACATCTATGGTTCCACTTTTAAAGCAATTTACTATTGATACCGTTTTCGTCCTGTGTCAATGGTTCCAAATGTAAAGCATATAACGCTGGTCGCGACGGCTCACTGGGCGCACGCTTCAAGCCGGCACAAACCGAAGGTGAGTAACGATGAAAAAGCTGATCCTTCAAATGCAGATGTCGGTCGATGGCTTTGTCGGCGCCAATGAGGATCATGCCTGGCAGCTCTGGGAATGGGGCGACGAGAGCGCCTGGGACGAGGAACTGAAGCAGGACTTCAACGCCGTGTTCGCCGGCATCGATACCATCCTGCTCAGCCGCAAGATGGCGCAGGAGGGGTATCTTACCCATTGGGGTAATGCGGCGAAGAAATTTCCGCGCGATCCATTCTATGCTTTCGCGCAGCGCGTTGTCGACGCCCGGAAGGTGGTGCTGAGCGACAAGCTCAAGCAATCGGCCCGGGAGCCGGCTTGGGAGCGCACGAGGGTGGCCAGCGGCGACCTGCCGCGCGAAATCAATGCGCTTAAGGCGAGCGAGGGTGGCGATATGGCCGTCTTCGGCGGCGCCGGCTTTGCGTCCGCGCTGATCGCGGCCAGGCTAGTCGACGAGTTCCAGCTGTTCATCAATCCAGCGGTGCTAGGGGCCGGACGCCGGATCTTCGACCAGGGCGGTTTCCAAAACCTGCGGCTGCTCGGCTCGAAGGACTATGCTTGCGGCATGGTGGTCAACCGTTACGCATCGGTGGGGTGAGGGAGAGAGAAGATCCGGGACCTGACGTATCCTTTTTGTCCGCCCGTTCGTCTCTGTCCTTGAAGGTCGCGCAGCCCGCGATCCGTAACCCGGGAGACCAGCATGGCGAGCATACAGAGCGAGGCGAACAGGAACCACTACGCGACGATCGCCGCCAATGCGGGCAAGCTGACCAGCCCGCAAGCGATCATCGACCACAACGACACGCATTGGACAGCACTGACCGGCGAACCCGGCGGCGTCGATTATGTCGAGGTCGATGCCGGCGGCGTGCCGGCGATGTGGACGGTGCCGAAGGGCGCCGACGAGGGGCGTGTGCTGCTCTATGCGCATGGCGGCGGCTTCATCGGCGGCTCGATCTATACGCACCGCAAGCTGGTCGGGCATCTGGCCAAGGCCGTCGGCTGCCGGGCGCTGCTCTACGACTATCCGCTGGCGCACCGGGCCAAGTATCCGGCCCAGCTCGATGCGGCGATGAAGGTCTGGAACTGGCTCGCCGATCGGGGCTTCGATGCCGGCCACATCGTGCTTGCCGGCGATTCCTGCGGCGCGATCCTGACCTATGGCGTCCTGCAGCGGCTGCGTGCGCAAGGGCGGCCGCTGCCCGTCGCCGCGCTGATCATCTCCGGCTGGTTCGACATGGCGCTGACCGCCGCCAGCTACGAGACCAACCGCGACAAGGACCCGGCCTTCGCCAAGGCCGCCGTCGACTGGCTGGTGACCAACTTCATCGGTGACCGCGACCGGCTCGATCCGGAGGTCAGCGCTCTCTATGCCGACCTCACCGGTTTTCCGCCTGTGTTCCTGCAGGCCGGTGCGGACGAGACGCTGGTCGACGAAAGCCGCATGTTCGCCGAGCGCGCCAGGCTGGCCGGGGTCGAGACGCGGCTCGATGTCTTTGACGGCATGCTGCACTCCTTCCAGATGATGGCCGGCCGGGCGCCGGAAGCAGATGACGCGATCGGTCGCCTGGCCGCCTGGGTGCGGCCGAGACTGGGCTTGCCCGATGCCAGCAAGGCTGCTGGCGACAGGGCGGCCTGACCATGCGCCAGCTGATCGTGTCGAACTCTCACTTGTGGAAGCGTGGCGCTTGCGCAAAGGTGTGGTGATGCCGCGATGAACCAGCAGATCCGCAAATCCCGTCAGACGTCGCAAGGGATGCAACCGAGTCTCGACCCCGAAGGGCTGTACGACCTGCGCTACGCGGCGTTCCTGGCGACCGTCTCGCATCTGCGCGTCAGGTTGCACCGCTACTGCGCGCGCATGACCGGTTCCGCCCTCGATGGCGAGGACATCATGCAAGAGGCGCTGTTCGAGGCATATCGCAAGATCGAACGGCTCGACGATGCGCAGGCGCTGCGGCCCTGGCTGTTCCGCATCGCCCACAACCGCTGCATTGACTTCATCAGAAGCCGCCGCGCGCGGCAGCGAGCCGAGGCTGGCTATGCCGGCGACGACATCGTGCTGCCTGTCGAGCCCGCCGGTCCCGGCGCCGGCCGTGCCATCGAGCGGCTGGTCATGCACCTGCCGCCGAAGGAGCGCGCCTGCGTGCTGCTCAAGGATGTCTTCGACCATTCGCTTGAGGAAATCGCCGACCTGGTCGACTCGACGTCCGGTGGCGTCAAGGCGGCGCTCAATCGTGGCCGTGCCAAGCTCGCCGCCTTGCCGGCGCAACCGGGCGCAGCACCCGCACACGATCCCGAACTGGCGCGGCTGCTCGGCCGCTATGTCGAATTGTTCAACAGGCGAGACTGGGACGGGGTGCGAGCGCTGACCAGTGCCGATGCGCGGCTGCGGGTCTCGGATTGCTACAACGGCCTGCTGTCAGGCTCGCCCTACTTCATCGAATATGAGCGCAGCGAGCTGCCTTGGCGCATGCGGCCGGGCGTGATCGAAGGGAAGATCGTGCTGGTCGTCGACAGGCTGCATGGCGAGGTCTGGCGGCCGGCGTATCTGGTGCGGATCCACGCCGCCGACGGTCTGATCGACCGCATCGCCGACTATTATGCATGTCCGTGGATCCTGGATATGGTCTCCGAGGACGCGGAATGAAGCGCCCCTCGTCCATGACGCTCACTTGGCATCGTGAAAAATGATGCCGACCGTGTGGCGCATGCCAGAGCGCAGCCGGCTGACGCCGTGGCGCAGATTGACGCGGTAGTTGCCCTTGGTTCCCTGCACCGGCCGGTTGTGGACGGCGAAGACAACGGCGTCGCCCTGGCGCAGCGGCACAACCTCGACCCGGCTCTGCATGCGCGGCCGCTGCTCGGTCAGCGCGAACTCGCCGCCGGTGAAATCCTGGCCCGGTTCGGACAGCAGGATAGCCACCTGCAGCGGGAAGGCGAGGTCGCCGTAGAGGTCCTGGTGCAGGCAGTTGAAGTCGCCAGGCACATATTGCAGCAGAAGCGGCGTCGGCCGCGTCTGGCCTGCGGCATGGCATTGTTCGAGAAACGCGGCATGGGTCGCGGGGTAGCGCATGGCCTGCCCCATGCGCTCGTTCCAGCGGTTGGCGATCTCGGCCAGCCTGGGATAGAGCGCGCTGCGAAGACCGCCCAACAGGTCGGGCAGGGGATAGCGGAAGTAGCGGTACTCGCCCTTGCCGAAGCCGTGCCTGGCCATATGGATGTGGCTGCGGAAATGCTGCTCATCCGAATAGAGACCGGCGATCTGCCGGCACTCCTGCGGCGAGAGCAATTTCTCGATCACCGCACAGCCGAAGCCGTCGAGTTCGGCCGCAAGCGCCGGCCAGTCGTAACCGGCGATGCGAGTCTCGGCGGCTTCGACCACGGACGGGGCAACCTTGGCGTGAGCGTTCATATCGCAGCCTCCTTATTGAGCAGAGCGCGTTTGCGTTCGACGCCCCAGCGGTAGCCAGACAGCGTGCCGTCGGTGCGGACGACGCGGTGGCAGGGAATGCCGAGCGCGATGGCGTTGGCCGCACAGGCCGTTGCCACGGCACGGGCGCCGCCGGGCTGGCCGAGCCGCCGGGCCAGCGCTGTGTAGGTGATGGTGGCGCCGCACGGGATAGCGCGCAACGCGGCCCAGACCCGTTGCTGGAATGGCGTGCCGTGGCGCATGTCGAGCGGCATGTCGAGGCCGGCGGCCGGCGTTTCGACGAAGCGCGCGATTGCCGCGAGATCGTCGCGCAGGGCGGGCTCGTCTTCGACCAGCATCTTGCCGGGGAAGCGATGGCCAAGGTCCTGCCCCAGTGCGTCGGAATCCGAGCCGATCAGGATGGCGCAGATAACGATATCGCTGCGCGCCGCCAGGATGTTGCCGATCGCGGATTGCCCGATGGCGTAGACGATGGTGTCGAGGGTGGCATGGATGGTTGCCGGTGCGGCGATTTGAGTTTGCATGAGGTTCATTGCCTTTACTCCTTTGCCTGAACCCTACAGAGACGGCTTCTCGCACTCACTCCGGTGCTTGCTTTCAAATTCGAATCTCCAAGGTAGGTGCTCTACGGCGCCCCCCTCTGTCCTGCCGGACATCTCCCCCTCAAGTGGGGAGATTGGCAGCTTCAGCGCCTCGCTCATTCTTGCAACATTGGAGATTGGCGAAGGCCGCGATGACAGCCAATCTCCCCACTTGAGGGTCACTTGAGGGGGAGATGTCCGGCAGGACAGAGGGGGGCGCCGTAGAGCGCTGATGGTGCTCATTCGACGCGCGTGACGAATATCTCGCCAAGCACGAACACCTCTCCGGTCCACAGCCGCAGCTCGATCTCGCCGGTCGCGGTGCGGCTCCACTCGGCTCTGCCGTCATCGACAAGCGTGCCGATGGCGGCCATCACCCGTGACTTCGCTTCTTGGATGCCGCGGCTGGCGGCAGCTTGGGTCTGGCTGTTCGCATCGGGAGAGCTTGCCATCGCGTGCATCGCGGGTCCTCGTCAGGCCCGCGAAGACCGATATGTGGGTGTCTTCACCACGCTCGATCCGACGGCCGCTTCACGGTCGAGGAGCGCGCGCTTGCGCTCTGCGCCCCAGGCGTAGCCGGACAGGGCGCCATCCTTGCGGATAACACGATGGCAGGGGATGGCGATGGCAAGTTTGTTGGCGGCGCAGGCGACGGCGATGGCGCGGGTGGCCTTTGGCGTGCCGATGCTCTCTGCAATCTCGGCGTAGGAGACAGTCTGGCCGACCGGAATGTCCTGCAAAGCCTGCCAGACGCGCTGCTGGAAGGCGGTGCCGCGCACGTCGAGCGGTAGGTCGAGGCCGAGCGATGGTGCTTCCACGAAACCGACGACGCGGGCTACCAGCGCCTCATAGTCACGGTCGCCGCCGATCAGGCGCGCCCTGGGGAAACGGTCCTGCAGGTCGCGCACCAGCGCGTCGGGATCGTCGCCGAGCAGGATTGAGGCGACGCCCTTCTGGCTCGAGGCGACCAGGATGGTGCCGAGCGAGGATTCGCCGACGGCGAAGCGGATCTCCTCATGGGCACCGCCGGCGCGATAGCGCGTCGGCGTCATGCCGAGCATGCCGGTCGATTTCTCGTAGAAACGCCCGCTCGAATTGAAGCCGGCATCGTAGATCGCCGCCGTTACGCTGACGCCGTCTTCCAGGCCCCGGCGGACCCTGGCGGCGCAGTGCGCGGCGGCATAGTTCTTCGGCGTCAGCCCGGTGACGGCCTTGAAGATGCGGTGGAAATAGCCGGCGCTGCGGCCGGCGGCATCAGCCAATTCAGCGAGTGACGGTTCTTCCTCGCTCTGCTCGATCCTGCGGCAGGCGACGGCGACCATCGCGGCGTTGCCGGCCTCGAGCGATGGGCCGTCCGGATTGCAGCGTCGGCACGGGCGAAAGCCCGTGGCCCTGGCCTGTTCCAGCGTGCCGTGCAACTGCACATTCCTGGGGTTGGCGCGCCGCGAGGGGCAGGAGGGACGGCAATAGACGCCTGTCGTCGCCACCGAATACCAGAACTCGCCGTCGGCAGACTTGTCGCGGGCGACAATGCGCGCCCAGCGCGGATCGTCGGCGACCGGCAGCGGCGCGGATTTCAGATTTTTGGCCAAGGTGATGAACATGGCCGCATTGAAGCCGCCAAAAGCCGGCCCCGCCACCCGTTTCCTGCCAACTGTCAGGAGGGGGCAAGCCTGTTCGTCGGGACGCATAAAGAGTATGACAAGATTGATCCGGAGAAGGTGTGATGGAAAACATTCGACCCATTAAGACCGAAGCCGATTACGATTGGGCGATCGCCGAAATCACCAAATATTTCGAGAATGAGCCGGAGGTCGGCACTCCCGATGGTTACCGCTTCGACGTTCTCGCAACTCTGATCGAGGCTTATGAGGATGACCATTATCCGATCGAAGACCGCTCTCCTAAGCCGCGCGTTTGGGCTCCACCGCGAACGGGCTGAGGCCGAGCCAGGTCTGCATCTTCCTGCCGATGGCCTGGTCGCCGGTCAGGGCGACCTTCGCGCCGGCCTTCTCGACGGTCAGCAATCCCATCCAGATCGCAGTCATCGTGTGCAGGTCGGTCGAGACGTAGAGGTCGACATCGAAGCCCGGATCGTACCAGCACAGATCGACCTCGCCGTGCTTCTCGACGATCAGCCACCACGAGCGTTTGGACGCCGGTAGATCCTGATACAGAAATTGTATCACCGTGCGCCCCTCGGGCAGCGGCGAGGGGTTCAAATTGCGCCGCATGTCCCACATCAGCAACGACGGATCGAGGTTCTTGAGCGACAGCCGGGACTCGACCCATTTCTGCCCCCAGAAGCCCATTGCCTCGACGACCGGGCGCAAGTCCCGGCCGGCCTCGGTCAACCGATAGTCGAAAATCCCCTTCTCGCCCTTGACCTCCTTGCGCTCGACGATCCCGGCGATCTCAAGCTCCTTCAGCCGTTGCGACAGAAGGGTTGGCGACATTTTGGGGACGCCGCGGCGCAGGTCGTTGAAGCGGGTCGAGCCCGCCACCAGTTCGCGCATCAGCACCATCGTCCAGCGGGTGCACAGCACCTCGGCGGCCATCGATAGCGGGCAGAACTGCTTGTATCCGTGCTGGGTCATGATTGGTGTCTCTCCCTCGAACCTTGGGCCGAACATTAGGCCTTCATGAATGAAGCGACCAGTACGGAAACTGTACTGCCCCGGTACAGATCGCGGACTGGTTGGCGAGCGCTCGACTGTGCGAGCCCTTTGGCCGGTTGCACGGGATACCCCTGTGCGCCGCAACCAGGAGACTACAAATGACCGCTTACGTTATCGCAGACATCAAGGTGAAGGACCCGCAATGGATGCCTTCCTATGCCGCCTCGGTGCACGACCTCGTCCACAAGCATGGCGGCAGATATCTGTCGCGCAGCGGTAATGTGAAGACGCTTGAAGGCAAGCCGCTCGACACCACGCTGATCGCCCTGATGGCGTTCCCGTCGGAAGCGGCGGCCCGCGCCTTCACAAACGATCCGGCCTATGCGCCCTTCGTTTCGGCCCGTCAGGGCGGTAGCGAAAGCCGTTTCCAGATGATCGACAACACCGATCTGGCCGGAACGATCCCGTATCTGCCGAAGGGATGACCGGCATCCCTGGCATCGTTTTCGGGATCTCCAAGCAACAACAGCCACAGCGCTTGCCTGCCGGGCCTCCGTATTTTCGGCGGCCGGCCAGCTGGGCTTTTTCAAGAAGAATGGAATGAAGATGATATCGAACTTTCGCGACAGACTTCTCATGGCAGGGGCCATGCTGGCCGTCTGCACCAGCATCGCACAGGCGCATCAGGAAGCGGCCGCGCCTGCGTTCGTCCCCAGTCCGCTGGCAGACAAGGTGCGGGCCGCCAACAGCCGGTTTCTCGACGTCAAGGCCGCTACATCGGAGGGCTATGCGCCCATTCCCTGCGCCAGCGGCATCACCGGCGGCGCCATGGGCATCCACTATGTCAACGGCCAGTATCTGAAGGACGACAAGATCGACATCGCCCGTCCCGAAGCCGTGATGTACGAGCCGATGGCCGACGGCACGCTGCAACTGGTGGCGGTCGAGTACATCACCTCGAAGGGGCCGGCATCGTTGGACGGCCAGTTGTTCAACTTCAACAGCGCGCCCAACCGCTACGGCCTGGGTGAATTCTATGAACTGCATGTCTGGGCCTGGAAGGGCAACCCGACCGGCACTTTCGCCGACATGAACCCGAAAGTGTCATGCGAGCACGCGATGGCTCCCAGCCAGTAAGCGCCGGGCCAGCGAGCAGCGAAGCCAGGCGGCGCCTATGCTGCCTGGATTCGCTCCTGGTGGCGTCGGATAGATAGATCGCTATGACGCTTGATCCGGAAGCGCCAGTCCCACCTCGATGGCATCCCGGCTCGCTTGCGGCAGGACGAAGCGTCCCGTCGCGTACCAGAGCAGGGACACCACAAGGATTGAGACATAGCCATCCACGGCATAGTGCCAGCCGGTGTAAACCGAGCCGAACAGGATGAACGCAGCAAAAGCCCAGCCTGCGATGGCCCGCCGACGACCGAAGCCTGCCAGGAAAAACGCGTTCAGGGTGGCGATGGCGACGTGCATGCTTGGCATGGCGGAGATGCCGCCGCCAAGTTCCGGGCGGCCACTTTGGTAGTCCGCAAGCAGATAGTTGGCATAGACATGGACCGATGCGCCGTAACCATTCTGCGCCAGGGCCATTTGCAACCCGGCAAACCGGTCACCGCCGTAGAACTGGTCGTGGAATATCGGGCCGGTTGACGACAGCAGGGTCGCCAGAACGGTGCCGCACAGGATCGTTGTCAGCGCGAACGCCCATAGATAGCGCAACCGCCTGGCCGGTTCGTTCCAGAAGGCGACGAAGAGTACGGTACCGAACCATTGCACGAGCCAGCCATACCCATAGCCAGCGAAAATGACGACCGAGACCGGTTCGGAAACGACGCTGTGCGCCCATGCCCAGGGATCGGTGCCATGCAACTGAAAGTCCAGCTCCGCCAGGATGCGGTCGGCGTAGAACGGCACGATGTCGGGAATGGCGACCTTCAAGGTGGTGAAGGCGGTGATGCCGAGAAAGAACAAAAGGATCACAAATGCGGCTGTCGGCCAGCGCTGTCCGAGCGTGTCGAGGATGAACCTTGTCGGAGCATGTCGGGCAAATGCCAGCGCCGCCACGCCAAGGCCGGCAGCCAGGAGTGCTGGCAGGAAAAAGGCGAACGGCTCGGCATAGGATAGCGCCAGATGCAGGTAGCGATCCGGCTGCAGACAAAAAGCGGTCACGGCATAGATGAGACACAGCGCGGTCAGCAGCCAGCCTCTCCTCCTGGTTGTCGCGATGTCCAGGTCAACGATGGCAGCCAAGCGGCGATTATCGCCGTGCTGCCCGGTGTGCGCATTCATCGAAGGACATCCCGCCAGCTGCCCGAAAGACTGTTATGGAGTATTTCGCAGATCAAGTATTACCATCTGGTTACACGCGCATTCAAGTAGACAGTTCTACATTAGATGATTATAATTCACAATTTGTTGGCAACGATTCATTGACAAAGATGTTGCGCCGGCAACGCCCGCATCGTCGCTGCCGCGCTGCTTTCAATGGTTGCAGGCTGCTTCTCGTCAAGCTTCGATCACGATCGAGAGAGGACCATCGCTTGGGCGGCGATGGCCACTTTCCAATCGGGCGGTTCGATCAGGCGGCCTTGATAAGACCGAGCTGGGTGAGGGCGGCGACGCCGTCATCGAGCCCGATCTCCTCGACGATCCTGCCGTCGATCACCTTCAGCACGGTGATGCCGGTAAAGCGCATGGTGCGGCCGGTGGCGGCGGGCAGCGAACCGACGAGGAAATCGCTGAAGGCCGGGCCGGTGTGCGTGCCGCCGCCTTCCCACTGGCCGACGACATAGTCGCCCTCGGCAATCAGGTCGGCCGTGGCCCAAAAGTTGAGGTCCGGGAAGGCGGCGCGGAAGTCGGTCATGAAGGCCTTGATGTCGTCGCGGCCGCGGCGCGGCTCGTGCAGCGAATATTTCAACAGCATGTCGGGCTCGGCGATGTCGTCGACGACGGACAGGTCACAGGTTTCACCCCAGAAATCGGTGAACCATCTGACGACGACGGCCTTGTTGTCTTCTTGGCTGGTCATTGGGAGGTCCTCTTTGTCTCTGCAACGCGATCGTCGGATTGGCCGACGACCTGGGGCGATCACTAGGACGATCCGCCCGACGCGAAACTCCGGTTCTTGCCGGCCAATCGAAAGGGCAAGAGATGGCAGGTGAGGAGGCGCAACCGCCTTGTCTCAGCCAAGGTAACGCTTTCTTCTCTGGTTTTGCTGCAGATTGGCCCGTGGCGGGGATGAGCGAAACAGATGATGGTTGGTCGGGACAAGAAGAGTCGCAACGGAACGTTCTGGGCCAGGGCCCTGGAGCGCGCCCAACTTGGCGTCTGGGACTGGGATCTTCGCACCGGCGACTGCTTCTATTCCGCGACCTGGGCGCGGATGCTTGGCTATGACGAGAGCGAGCTTGCCAGCACCAGCGACCTGTGGCTGAAACTGACCCACCCCGACGATCGTGAGCGGGCGCTGGCCAGCGGCGACCGCCACATTGCGGGACAGACCAACGCCATCGAGACCGAGCTGCGG
This sequence comes from Mesorhizobium sp. M1050, assembly GCF_040318715.1. Classification (NCBI taxonomy): domain Bacteria; kingdom Pseudomonadati; phylum Pseudomonadota; class Alphaproteobacteria; order Hyphomicrobiales; family Phyllobacteriaceae; genus Mesorhizobium; species Mesorhizobium sp. M1050. The sequence continues at coordinate 12,548 of NZ_JAMYMV010000052.1, forward strand.
CTGAAGCACAAGCAGGGCCACTGGGTGTGGGTGCTCGATCGCGGCGGCATCGTCGAGCGCGACGCGTCCGGAAAACCACTCAGGCTGATGGGCGTGCAGACCGACATCACCAAGCAGAAGGCGGCCGAAGCCGAGCTCGAACAGGTCAATGTGCGCTTCCGCCTGGCGCTCGCCGCCAGCGGCACCGGCATCTGGCATTACGACATCGCCACCAACAGGAGCTATTGGGACGCCCGCACCAGGGACATATTCGGCCTCGTTGCCGACACCGACGAGGTGACGGCCGACCTCTGGCACAGCTATCTGCATCCCGACGACAAGGAGGCCACCGAACGGGCTCACCTGCCGTCGCGCGGCTCGGACGGTGTCACCGCCTCGCAATACCGCATCATCCGGCGTGACGGCGAAGTCCGGCATGTTGAATCGCTGGTGCGCTTCATCACCGGTGCGGGTGCTGCCGGCCAAATCCTCGGCACGGTGCGCGACATCACCGAGGACAAGCTGCGCGAGCAGGAACTCGCCTATGCCGCCCGCCACGACGCGCTGACCGGTCTGTGGAATCGCTCCGCCTTCGACCGGCAGCTCGCCGACCATATCGCGGCGGGTGCGCCGCTGGCGGTGTTCTATGTCGATCTCGATTACTTCAAGGCGCTCAACGACTTTGCCGGCCACGCCGCCGGCGACCTGGCGCTGAAGAGCGTTGCCGCCGGCATTCGGGGCTGCCTGCCGCCGGCAGCACACGCGGCGCGGCTGGGCGGCGACGAATTCGCGCTGCTGGTGCCGCATTGCGATGCCGCACAGGCCGAGCGGATCGCCACTGGCGTGCTCGGCGCCGTACGCGAGGCCGATCTCGGCCTGGCCGCCTCGACGCGCAAGCTGGCGGCCTCGATCGGAATCGCCTTTATCGATAATGCCAACACCACGGTCGCCGACGCGCTCGCATGCGCCGACGACGCCTGCTACGCGGCCAAAGCCGCCGGACGCAACCGTTTCGCGGTGTTTTCGGCGACAGTGGAAGCGGGCTCGGGCGGGCTGAATGCCGCGCGCATCGCCGCCGACACCGTCGATGCCATGGAAGACGGACGACTGAAACTGTTCGGCCAGGAAATCCATCGGCTGGGCCGGCCCTGGCAGGAAAGCCGCCATGTCGAAGTGTTGGCAAGGCTCGTCGCACGCAGCGGCCGGCTGGTGCCGCCCGGCGAGTTCATTCCGGTGGCCGAGCGCTTCGGCATCGCCTCGCGGCTTGACCGCTGGATCATCCGCACCGCGCTGTCGCGGCATGGTGCCGCCTTGCGCTCGGGGGCGCTGACGCTCGGCTTCAACCTGTCGGCGCAGACGTTGAGCGATCCGCAGCTGTGGGCGTTCGTCGACAACGTCATCGAAGAGACCGGGGCGCCGCATTCGGGCATCGGCTTCGAGATCACGGAAACCGCCGCCGTCACCAATTTCGACGCCGCCGAACAATTCGTGCGCAAGGCGCGCGAGCGGCACTGCCGGGTCAGCCTGGACGATTTCGGCGCCGGCATGAGTTCGTTCGAATATCTCAGGCGTTTCCCCGTCGACACGATCAAGATCGACGGCTCCTTCATCGAGCACATCACGCAAAGCCGCTTCGACCGCGAAATCGTGCTGGCCATCACCAGCATCGCCCGCAGCATCGGCTGCGACGTGGTCGCCGAGAAGATTGAAAAGCAGGATACGCTGACCATGCTCAGCGATATGGGCGTTGCGTTCGGCCAAGGGTTCCTGCTGCACCGGCCGGAGCCGCTGGAGGCGATTGTTTCGCGCGCGACCGAGCCATCGATGGCCCGAAAGGCATCCTGATCCTGGCGTGTCGCATTTCAGGTGAGCCCGGCCTCACCTGAAACGCGACACATCTCAGCCGGTGTGCCGCGCCGTCGATCGCGGAAACTCCAGCACGCCAGCCTCGGGTCGCCTGTGCTGTGCTTCCGCCACCGCTTCGATCAACAGATCCAGGGCGTCACAGGCAGCGCGGCTCGTCTCGTCATTGCCTTGCAGATAGTGATAGGCACGTTCGAGGTGGATGCGGGCGGCTGAAAAATCGCTGGTCAATGGTTCCCTCCATGATCCCGCCCTAATTTCCATCTTGCCGGGCCTGGCGGAACGGAGGGTAAATATCCACAGGCGGCTTTTATTCAAATGCCGGCGAAATCTGGCGAGGAGGCGCGGCCGATGGAACTGTCGATCCCTTCCTCGTGTGCAGGGCGGCCATGAGAGGCGCAACAGGCTTCGGTGGTCACCTCTACAGCTCAACAACCCGCCCCATTCCCCGCCGAACCGCCTCGCGATAGGCGAGGTCGGCCGCAACCATGTCCTCCATGGCGACGCCCATGGCCTTGTAGACGGTGACCTGGTCGGCGCTGACCCGCCCCGGCCGCAGCCCGAGCAGCATTTCACCGAGCTCGGTTCCGGTTTGCGGATCGAGGCCAGCGAGTTCGCAAGAGCCGACCGGCGTCGGGGCAAAGGCCTCCCTGGTCTCGACGAACAGGCTGGCCCTGCCGATAAGCTCGACCGGCAGTTCGCCCCCGGGCGAGGCAACGCCTACCGACGAGACATGCGTGCCGGGCCGTACCCAGTCGGCTGAGATCACCGGTTCGTAGGAATGCGTTGCCAGGCAGACGACATCGGACGAGTGCACCGCAGCCTCGACATCGTTGATGGCGACGACGCCGGGATGCTGGGCGGCGAGCGCCTGCGCATCCGAAAACTCCTTCGAGACGACGCGGATCTCGGTGAAGTCGCGCGCCAGTGGCAGAAGATGCAAGTGCTGGCCGGCCTGTACACCGGCGCCGACCACCGTTGCGACCCTGGCGTCACGGCGGGCGAGTTCGCGCACCGAGAGCACGGCCGATCCGGAGGTGCGCACGGCAGTGATATAAGTGCCGTCCATGACGCAGACCGGCATGCCCGTCTCAGGGTCGAACAGATGGATGGTGGCGAGGTGGCTGGGGATGCCTTTGGCGATGTTGCCCTCGAAGACGTTGACGATCTTCACCGTCAGATGCATGCCCGCCGTCCAGGCCGGCATGGCCAGCGAATAGCCGGCCTGCGGAATATCGAGCTGCGGCCGCGCCGGACTGACGACCTTGCCGCCAGACAGCGCCTTGAAGCCGCCGGCGAGCGCGTCGAGAAGCTGGCGCAGGTCGATGCAGGTTTTCACCTCGGCCTCGCTCAGGATGAGCACGGGCGTGTCGCCTTTAGTCTGGGCGCTGCGGGAGGTTGATACCGCTGATGTCATGGGATCCGCTTTCGTTGTCTGTTGCACGACAACGGTATTGCGATCCGGGAGCGTGATGAAATATGCTGTTTTTGCAATTTTGGCGTGACTATCACGCTTCTTCTGGCTCAAAAGCGTGAATCCCGAAATGGAAGACCTCGACCGTATCGACCGCTCGCTGCTGCGTTTGTTGCAGGAGGACGGCCGCCGCACGACGCTCGATCTGGCCCGGCGGGTCGGCCTGTCGCCGACCGGGGCGGCGCAGCGCGTCAAGCGGCTGTTCGCCGAAGGGTTCATCCGCGCAGTGCGGGCCGTTCTCGACCCGGCCCGGATCGGACGGGCACAGCTCGTCTTCATCGAGGTGCGGCTCGACCACACGGCGCCGCATGTCTTCGACCGCTTCGCGGAGGCTGTTCTGCGGGCGCCCGAGATCATCGAGTGCCATATGGTCGTCGGCGGTTTCGATTATCTGGTCAAGGCGCGCATCGCCGACATGGCGGTGTTCCAGGATTTCCTGCAGCGGGTGATCCTGCCGCTGCCCGGTGTCCGGGAAACGCACACCTATGCCTCGATTGCCAATGTGAAGCCCGACGCCTTGCTGCCTGTCGATCCCTGAAGTCGCAGCGAGGAACTCGCGTTTTTCTGCATCCTGGTTCAGCCTTTCTGGTTCGAACTGCCTGATGAAACCGGCTATACACCGCGAACTGCCAAAGCTTCGCGCCCGCCAATCTTGAGAGGAAAATCCGATGAGTGTAGAAAAAGTAGCTGTTGTCGTGGCCGGCGGCAGCGGCATGGGTGCAGCGGCGGCCAAGCGGCTGGCGGCGGATGGCTTCAAGGTCGCCATCCTGTCGTCCTCGGGTAAGGGCGAGGCGTTGGCCAAGGAGCTTGGCGGGCTCGGCGTCACCGGCTCCAACCAGTCGAACGACGACCTGCAGCGCCTGGTCGACCTGACGCTGGAGCGCCATGGCCGCATCGACGTGCTGGTCAACAGCGGCGGCCACGGACCGCGTGCGCCGATCCTCGAGATCACGGACGAGCAGTGGCACACCGGCATGGATGTCTATCTGCTGAACGTCATCCGGCCGGTGCGCATCGTGGCGCCGCAGATGGTCAGGCAGAAGGGCGGCGCCATCATCAACATCTCGACGGCCTGGGTGGTCGAGCCGAGCCCGATGTTCCCGACTTCCGCCGTGTTCCGCGCCGGCCTTGCCGCCTACACCAAGATCTTCTCCAACACTTATGCATCAGACAATGTGCGCATGAACAACGTGCTGCCCGGCTGGATCGACAGCCTGCCGGCCACCGAGGAGCGCCGTGACAGCGTGCCGATGCAGCGCTATGGAACTTCCGAAGAGATCGCCGCGACCATCGCCTTCCTGGCGTCCGAAGGCGCCGGCTACATCACCGGCCAGAACATCCGGGTCGACGGCGGTATCATCCGCGCTATTTGAGGGCGTCGATCGGACGGGGGATTCCGATATCTCCAAGGAGCAATAAATGCGGCTTTTGATACTCGGCACCGGCTGGATGGCGCAGGAACATGCGCGCCGCTTCAGCGCGATCGAGGGCGTCGACATCGTCGGCGCCGTCGATGTCGATCCGGCGCGCGTCGGCGAATTCGCCGATAGTTTCAGCATTCCAAACCGCTTCATCTCGCTGGAGGAGGCGCTGGCATGGGGTGAGTTCGACGCGGTGGCCAACGTCACGCCGGACCGCATCCATCATCCGACCACCATGGCACTGATCGCCGCCGGAAAGCCGGTGCTGTGCGAAAAGCCGCTGGCTGAAAACTTCGGCAGGGCCACCGAGATGGCCGAGGCCGCCAAGGCCGCCGGCATCGTCAACATGGTGAACCTCACCTATCGCAATGTCGCTGCGCTGCAGAAGGCCCGCCAGATGGTGCAGGCGGGCGAAATCGGCACGGTCAGGCATGTCGAGGCGTCCTATCTGCAAAGCTGGCTGGTGTCGAAATTCTGGGGCGACTGGCGCACCGATCCAAAATGGCTCTGGCGCCTGTCGCGCGGCCACGGCTCGAATGGCGTGCTCGGCGATGTCGGCATCCACATCCTGGATTTCGCCAGCTATGGCGCCGCGCTCGACATCGACCATGTCTTCTGCCGGCTGCGTAGCTTCGACAAGGCACCTGGCAACCGCATCGGCGACTACGGGCTCGACGCCAATGACAGCTTCGCCATGACGCTGGATTTTTCCAATGGTGCCTTCGGCGTGGTGCATGCCAGCCGCTGGGCGACCGGCCATCTCAACGAGCTCCGCCTGCGCATCTATGGCGAAAGAGGCGGCATCGAGGTGGTGCACAATCTCGACGGCTCGGCGCTCAAGGCCTGCGTCGGCGACAATGTCGAGAACGCCAAATGGGTAGAGCTCGACGCCGGCACGGTGCCGACCAATTACCAGCGTTTCACTGACGCGGTGCGAACCGGCGTGCAGGCTGAACCATCATTCCACCATGCGGCCGAATTGCAGAAGGTGCTGGATCTGGCTGTCGTCTCGGACGAGAAGCGTGCGGAGCTGAGGGCGAGCGCCGAGACGCGGTAGGCCTGCTCCGAGAAGCGCCGTCAATCCGGCGCGCCGCGCGCAATTCTTTCAATCATTTCTTGAAATGGGGACCGGCCGTTTCATGATCTGATGACGCTTGAAATAGGGGAGGCGTCATTGACCGACTATATCGGGCTGCCGAAAGCCGAAGTGCACATCCACGTCGAGGGCTGCTTCGAGGCCGATGATGTAATCAGGAATTGCGAGGAAGCCGGCATTCCGCTGCGCGCGCCGCGCGACAGGCTCTTCGAAGCCCATGATCTCAGGAGCTTCCTCGAAATGCTCGACTGGTTGTGCGGGACGTTCCGGACGCGCGAGCAACTCGCCACCACGGCCTACAAGTTTGCACAGCGCATGGGTCGAAGCGGCGTGCGTTATGCAGACGTCATCGTCAACCCTACGCACTGGCCGCATTGGCATAGGAATATCCCCGGCATGATCGATGCATTCGACGCGGGTTTCTCGGCCGCAGGACAGGACGGGCACCCGCCGGTCGGACTGTGCGTAAGCCTGCTTCGTACCCAGTCGGCGGCGGAAGCGATCGAACTCGTCGAATTGTTGAGCGAAATCAGGCACAAGCGCGTCGTTGCCTTGTCGATCGACGGGAACGAGGCGGCTGCCGGGCGCACCGGGCCGCGCTTCGCCGAAGCGTTTCGCCGTGCTGGCGCGGCGGGCCTGCGGCGCACCGTTCATGCGGGCGAGTCGAGCGGCCCGGAAGGTGTTCGCGACGCGATCGAACTGCTGGGCGCCGACCGCATCGACCACGGCGTGCGGGCGATCGAGGACCCCGGGCTTGTCGACTTGCTGGCACGGAGGCAGATTCCCTTAGGCGTCTGTCCGATCTCCAACTTGGCGCTCGGCGTGTATCCCTCACTTGCCGAACATCCGCTCGACGCTCTGCGCAAGGCCGGCGTCCTTGTGTCGATCAACACCGATGATCCGACACTGCTCGATACCACCCTCGAAGCATCCTATGCCGCCTGCGCCGAGGCCTTCGCCTGGGACGATGAAACCATCCGCCAGCTCGCCAAAACGTCGGTGCACGCGAGCTACGCCGACGCTTCGCTGAAGGCGCAGATCCTGGCCGATCTGGCGGCTTGGCGGAGCTAGCTAGGCCAGGGATTCAATCCGCAGGCACTCCTGCTGGTCGGCGTCAGTCAGGATGCCGAGCAAGGCGACGATGTCGTCAGCCGCCATTCAGCAGCGCGAGGATAAGCTTTTGCAAATTGCCGCCCTGGCCGAGTTCGACGCGGTCGAAATCGCGGCTCGCCTGCCGCTGCGCCTGTGACAGGTCGGACAGGCGCTTGGTCATTTCGGTGCGGATCTTGCTGCATTTGGGATCGTCGGCAATACTGAGTCCCACGGTCGCCACCTCGATCTTGCGCACCATGTCGACGATCTCGGCGCCATGCACCTTCTCGTGCGCGCTGACGCCGGCGATGAACACCTCCCAGTTCTTCTGGATCGCCGACGGCAGCGGCGCCGAGGGGCTTGGCAAGGTGTAGGTGATGATGAGTTTCGGCCGCGCTGTGGCCAGCACGCAGGCGCCGGCCCGTGCTTGATAATCCCGGGTCCAGGTCAGCTTGAAATTGGTGTGGGCGATGGCGCGGGTGATGCCGAGCTTGGGGCCGTTTTCGCCGATCGAGCGATAGAGCTCCGGCCCGGACTGGCCTGATATGGCGTATGTCTCGACTTTCTCGACCGGCTTCCAATCGGCATGGGCGGCGAGCGGCAAGGCTACAAGCGCGGTGATCGACAGACCCAGACGGACAAAAACTCTCAACACCGCTCTCCGCGAGAAGCAAAACCGGTCGCCGCGACAGGCAATGCCACCGGACGAGCTTTTCCTATAGGATGCCGACAGGTGCGGCTGCAAATGCCGGAGGGGAAAGTCATGAGATATCTCATCATTGCCGTTGCGATTGCGGTCTTGCAGGCCGCGCAGCCGGGGTTTGCCGCGTCGTGCAGTGGCTGGGCTGCCAGGATGGAGGAGGACGAGGGCGGCAGCGTGCTGACCGCCTCGGTCTGTGGCGGGCCGAAAGGCGATGCGCATCTGATGCTAACCTGTTTCGAAACGCCGGTGCTGAGCTATGATCTGGGCGACACCGGTCAGCAGTTGGAGCCAGGCATCAGCGGTTCATTCGAGTTCAAGACCGACGGCAAGGCGGTGACGAAAACGCTGCAGCTGGAGGCCATGTACAACTACTTTGTGGCGGACCTGGCTCGGGCCGACCCGTTGCTGGACCTGATGCGCGGGAAAGGCGATGTGTCGGTCAGTGCCGCCAAATATGGCGAGAGCAGTTTTGCGCTGAAGGGCTCGAGCGCCGCCATTGCCAAGGTGCTGGCGCAGTGCGGCAAGGCCAAGCCCGCGGACGGGGATTGAGGGGCTCCACAGTTCGATGTCGGCGGGACAGAGGGGGGTGCGCAGGAATGAGGCGGTTCTCGTTGGCTCACCGGGCTTGCTGTAGCATCACCTCACCCAGTCCGTCGCCCCGGCGGTGACTGGCGTATAGCGGAAGGCTTTCAGGCTCTATTCAAATCGCCCGATAAAGCAGATATAGGTCAGCTAGGTTGACCTAAATAGAATTGTCGCGGGAGGCGTGACTTGACCCTTATGAACCTGTTGGCTTCGCGCTCGTCGCGCATGAAAGCGTCCGAAATCCGCGAACTCCTGAAGCTGCTCGACCAGCCCGACATCATCTCGTTTGCCGGCGGCATTCCCGATCCGGCGCTGTTTCCGGCCGAAGCGATCCGCGATGCCTATGCCGATGTGCTTGGCGGCGCGGAGGCGGGGACGGCGCTGCAGTACCAGGTCTCGGAAGGCTATCTGCCGTTGCGGCGCTGGCTGGCCGGGCAGATGGGCAAGCTCGGTGTTGCCTGCGATGAGGCCAACATCTTCATCACCTCCGGCTCGCAGCAGGCGCTGGACTATCTCGGCAAACTGTTCCTGTCGCCGGGCGATACCGCGCTGGTGACCTGGCCGACCTATCTCGGCGCGCTGCAGGCGTTCAACGCCTATGAGCCGCGCTACGACCGGCTGACCCCGGCCGGCGGCAACATGACGCCCGATGCCTATCGAGCGGCGGCTGCCCCGAATGGGGGCAAGGTCAAGTTCGCCTACCTGGTGCCGGATTTCGCCAACCCGACCGGCAACTCGCTGGACCGAAGGCAGCGCGAAGCGGTGCTCGACCTTGCCGGCGAACTCGACATCGCCGTCATCGAGGATGCCGCCTATCGCGCACTGCGCTATGACGGCGAAGGCGTGCCGCCGATCCTGGCGCTCGACTGCGCCCGATCCGGCGGCATCGACAAGGCGCGCACGCTCTATTGCGGCTCGTTCTCGAAGATCCTGTCGCCGGGCATGCGCGTCGGCTGGATGTGCGCGCCGCGCCATATCGTCGAGAAGCTGGTGCTGATAAAGCAGGCCTCCGATCTGCACAGCCCATCGATCAACCAGGTGGTGATGCACCGCGTCGCCGAGACGGCGTTCGACGCTCAGGTCGAAAAACTCATCGGCGCCTATCGCGAGCGCCGCGATGGCCTCCTCGCGGCACTGGAAGCCCACATGCCCGACGGCGTGAGCTGGAACCGCCCGGAAGGCGGCATGTTCGTCTGGGTGACGCTGCCGGAAGGGTCCGACGCCACCGCGCTGCTGGCGCGGGCGGTGAAAGAGGCGCGCGTCGCCTTCGTGCCTGGCAGTGCCTTTCATGCCGACGGCACCGGGCGCAACACGCTGCGGCTGTCGTTCACGCTCGCCGACCGGCGCGCGGTGACCGAGGGCGTCCCGCGGCTGGCGGCCATCCTGAAGGAATAGGCTTCCGCGCCGGATCTCGCGTGGCTCCTATGCCGGCACATTGACCAGGTGCTTGAGCTTCGAAAGCCTGGTGCCGGCCAGCTCGCGGACCGGTTTTTCAAAGCCTTCCTCGCCGGTCTCGACGACGAAGACCAGCGTCATGAAATCCAGTATGAATTCGTCGATCGCGGTATCGATCTCGTCCGTCCTGCCCTTGAACCGACGCAGCAAAGCGTTTGCTTCTCCGACATCGTCGGCACCAGCCCTGTCGACGCGCTTCGAGCCGTTGAAAACCATCCAATTCCAGTTCCTCCAGCCGCGCCACAAAACCTGGCTCCGGACAAAAGGTTCCAGGCTGAACCGATTTTAACCGCCTGACGCATCGTCCGGCTCGTGATGATAACTCGCTGGCGACCTTTTTTCGTCCCGGTGGAACTTCTGTTGCAAAATGGAGTTCTCATCATTGTCTGACCCCCGCAGACACCTGAAAGCTTCTATATCGGCTTTCCAAAGGCCCGTCGGATTCCCCTCCCGGCGGGCTCTTTGTTTGAAGGATGGGTCGGGACGATCGGCCGGATTTGCATCCGCGTTGACGCGGCGCCGTCCGAACCTAGATTCGTGCCCTGCGAGGAGGAATTTGCATGGAAACCCAGGAATTGCATCGCGGCCGGCTCATCGACCATATCCAACTGGTGGTCAGGGATCTCCCAGCCAGCCGGCGTTTCTACGAAGCTGTCCTGCAGGTGCTCGACATCCCGATCGGTGGTGTTGGCGACGGTTATTTCTGGGCCGACGAGTTGTTCATCTCGAGCGCCGACAGCCCGGCGGCGTTGGGCAAACTCACCGGCCGCCATCATCTTGCCTTCCAGGCAAAGGATCATGCCATGGTCGAGGCCTTCTACAAGGCCGGGCTCGCCGGCGGCGGCAAGGACAATGGCGCGCCGGGTGAGCGGCCCTATCATCCCGGCTATTACGCCGCCTTCCTGCTTGACCCGGACGGCAACAACATCGAGGCCGTCCACCACGGCCCGCACACGCGCAGTGCCGCTTCGGTGAAGATAACCTTCTAGCTAAAAGCGTGCTGATATTCAGCCGGTCCTACGGCGCTTCGGTTTCTCACCCGATTGGTGCTGGGCCGGCGGCCAAGGACGGCGACATGCAGATGACTTACACCGCCGAACCGGACGAAAAATCGAAATACGCCTGGCTGGTTTTCGGCTGGGCGAAGACCGAGTAAGCGGCGCCGCTCACTACCTCTGCACGTTTTGACGGGTCGCTTGCGTTCGCTTCGCCCGGGGATGACGACGTTGGAGCTATTCATCCATCTCGTATCCTCGTAGACGACATGGGCCGAACCGCCCGGGGAGACCGCATGAGTCCACTGCCTGAAACCGTGCCGTTTTTCAGCCAGTGGGAAACGCCCGACATGACCCTGGACGTACTCGCTGAGGGCGCCGAAATCGCGCTTAGGCGCGATCCCCTGTGGCAGGGGTCGGGAGCGGAAACGCTTGACGAATACGCGGTCTGGGCCGCCAATATCTGCGGCATGGCCTGCCTGAAGATGATCCTGGCAAGCCGCGGCGAGATCGTGCCGACGATCGAGCTTGCCAGGCGGTGCACCGGATATGGCGGCTATGTCGTCACCGAGAGGTCGATCAAGGGGCTGATCTACGCGCCCTTCGTCAGCTTCGTGCAGGAGGTCTTCGGCCTGCGGGCCGAAGTGATGACCAATGTCGCGACAGCGGAAATGCCGGCAATTCTCGAGCGGTCTCGCTTCTTCATCGCGTCGGTCAGCAGTTGGATCCGCTGGCCGGAGCGCGAGCCGCCGTCGAAGGGCGGCCATCTGGTGCTGGTCACGGCGGCTTCCGCCAAGGGTTTCCGCTTCCACAATCCGTCCGGCCATACCAGCGCCACACAGGCAAACGCAGTGTTGGCGCCAGCCGAGTTCGACCGCTTTTTCGCCAATCGCGACATTTCAGTCGAAATTTGATCGTTTGAGAATTGAGGAACGTCCATGACCGCTAAGACAAGGGTTGCCATCCTCTATGGCGGGCGTTCGGCCGAGCATGACGTATCGCGCCTGTCGGCGGCCAATGTGCTGAAGGCGATCGACCGGATGCGCTACGACATCGTGCCGATCGCCATTTCCCGCAGCGGCAGTTGGCTGCTGCAACAGTTGGCTGCCGGCGACGGGGCAGGGGCGCCGGCATCCGAGGACGGCATCGAGGTCGCCCTGCTGCCCGGCGGCAAGGGCAGGCTGGTCGCGGTGTCGCGTGATGGAATCCAATCTGACCTGGCCCCGGTCGACGTTGTGTTCCCCGTACTGCACGGGCCATTCGGCGAGGACGGCTCGGTACAGGGTTATTCCGAAGTCGCCGATGTCGCCTATGTCGGCTGCGGCATCCTCGCCTCGGCCGCGGCCATGGACAAGGATGTCGCCAAGCGGCTGATGCGCGAGGCGGGACTGGCCGTTGCCCGCTCGCTGACCTTGCGGCGGGGTGAGCACGTGACCTTCGAGGATGTCTCGGCGAAGCTCGGCCTGCCGGTGTTCGTCAAGCCGGCGCGCCAGGGCTCGTCCTTCGGGGTCAGCAAAGCGATCGACAGCTCCGGCTTCACCACGGCCGTCGAGGCGGCTTTCCGGCATGACAGCAAGGTTTTGGCGGAGGAGTTCGTCGAAGGCCGCGAGATCGAGTTCTCGGTGCTGGAGCGGGCCGACGGCACGCTGACGGTGTCGCTGCCCGGCGAGATCATTCCTGCCGGCAAGCATGGCTTCTACACCTATGAAGCCAAATATCTCGATGCCGACGGCGCGGTGGTCAAGGTGCCCACCGATGTCCCGGCCGCGGTCGCCGAAAGAGCGAGGGAGATGGCGCGACAGGCCTTTCAGGCGCTCGGCTGCGAGGCGATGGCGCGCGTCGACTTGTTCCTGCGCGCGGACGGCAGCCTGCTGGTCAACGAGGTCAACACCATTCCAGGCTTCACCGACATCTCCATGTATGCCAAGGCGCTGGCGGCATCAGGCATCGGCTACAGCCAGACCATCGACGTGCTGATCGAGCACGCACTGGCAAGGCATGCGGCGCGTTGATCCGTTCGGGAGTGGATTGGCGCAGGGCCTTGAAGGCCATGTGAAGCGTAGTTACATCAATAACTAAGCGTGCATTTGCACGCGAATTTTACGCTTTGGTCAAGCTTCATCTGTGGAGGTTGTCATGGCTATTACGCTCATGGAAGGAAAGAAGGGCCAGGACTGGCTCAATCTGGTCCTTGCCATCTGCCTGTTCATCTCACCTTGGATAATCGGCTTCGCTGCTGCGACCGCTCCCGCATGGAACGCCTGGATTGTTGGCGTCGTGCTGGGCGTCATGGCGTTGGCGGCGCTTGCCGCGTTCGCCGAGTGGGAGGAATGGGTTAGTGTCGTTCTCGGGGTCTGGCTGATCGTTTCGCCCTGGCTGCTCGGCTTCATGGCGAACAGCCACGCGATGGCCACCCACGTCGTTCTCGGCGTGCTGGTGGTTGCCGTATCAGGTTGGGCCGTCTGGGACTTCCGTCATCCGCACGCGCATGCGTGACCGGTAAAGGGTGGGGGTCCGGCGCGCGAGCGGCGGGCTCCTCCGGATTTGAAAATGCGCCCCATGCTTTTGCCGTCCGGCCCGCGGAGCCGGGTTGTCGGCTTGCAATCCTGCGACCGCGCCAGGGAGTTCGGTGGGATCGGGTCCGGTATCCTGCCCAGGGAGTTTAGAGCGTGAACCTCGCGCGGATGGCGGTTCTTGCCGCGGCCCTCATGGCCGCCGCGGTCGCCAGTCCCTCTTCCGCAACCGGAGAGGCGACGCAGAAGCTGGCGTTGCGCGTCGAGATGGACGGCGCCATCGGTCCGGCGAGCGCGAGGCAGCTCAAGGAGGCATTGGCCGAGGCCGCGGAGCGGCACGCCGAGGTTCTCATCCTCGAGATCGACACACCAGGCGGGCTGGTCACCTCGATGCGCGAGATGATCGCCGATATCCTTGCCTCGCCCGTTCCCGTCATCGGCTATGTCGCGCCGGCTGGCGCGCATGCGGCAAGTGCCGGAACCTATATCCTCTATGCGACCCATGTCGCGGCGATGGCGCCCGGCACCAATCTGGGCGCCGCCACACCGGTCGAACTTGGCGGGCTGCCGTCTCTGCCCGGTGGCGGCGACCAGGATAAGGGCGACCAGAAGAACGCCACCGGGGCGCCGGCGGGCGACGCGATGATGAGCAAGGTGACGAACGACGCGGTCGCCTTGATCCGTTCGCTGGCCGAACTGCGCGGGCGTAATGCCGACTGGGGGGAAAAGGCCGTGCGCGAGGCGGCCAGCCTCTCCGCCGACGCGGCACTTCAGGCACATGTCGTCGACCTCGTCGCCCACGACACGGCCGAACTGCTGCAGCTTGCCGACGGCCGCATGGTCGAGGCAGCCGGCAAGAAACGGGTGTTGGCGACCAAGGACCTCCCGGTCGAGACGCTGGAGCCCGGCTGGCTGATCCGGCTTCTCGCCGTCATCACCGATCCCAACATCGCCGTCATCCTGATGCTGGCCGGCTTCTACGGCCTCGTCTTCGAGTTCACCAGCCCCGGCGCGGTGGCACCCGGCGTGATCGGCACCATCTGCCTTCTGCTCGGGCTTTATGCGCTCAACCTGTTGCCGATCAGCTATGCCGGCCTTGCCCTGATGCTGCTTGGCATCGCCTTCCTCGTCATCGAGGCCTTCAATCCGACGGTGGTGCTTGGGCTTGGCGGCGTGGCCGCCTTCCTGCTCGGCGCGGCCATGCTGCTCAAAGTCGAGGGTCCCGGCTTCGAGATGTCATGGGCGGTCATTGGCACCGCCGCCGCGCTGACGCTTGGCCTGGCGCTGCTGGCCGGCAGCTATCTGTGGGCGGCACGCAAGCGCCTGCCGCGTGTCGGCGCGCAGGCCATGCACGGACTGCCGGCCAAGATCCTCGACTGGTCGGGAAGCGAGGGCCATGTGTTGGCCCAGGGCGAGCGCTGGCGGGCGAAAGGCGACGAACCGCTCGCCCCTGGCGACAGCGTCGAGGTGGCCGATGTCAGCGGTCTCATGCTGACGGTCCGGCGCAGGAACAATGGAGCAAGGCAATGATCATCGGTTACGTGGCCTATCTGATACTCGCCCTTCTCGTGCTGATGTTCCTCTCCGCGGCCATTCGCATCCTGCGGGAATATGAGCGCGGCGTGGTCTTCACGCTCGGCCGCTTCACCGGGGTGAAGGGGCCTGGCCTGATCCTCCTCGTTCCCTTCGTCCAGCAGATGGTGCGGGTCGACCTGCGCGTGGTGGTGCAGGACGTGCCGCCACAGGACGTGATCTCGCGCGACAACGTCTCGGTCAAGGTCAACGCCGTGCTCTATTTCCGCATCGTCGATGCCGAGCGGGCAATCATCCAGGTCGAGGACTTCATGACCGCTACCAACCAGCTTGCGCAAACCACATTGCGCTCGGTGCTCGGCAAGCACGAACTCGATGAGATGCTGGCCGAGCGCGACAAGCTGAACAGCGACATCCAGGAGATCCTGGACCAGCGGACCGACGCCTGGGGCATCAAGGTCTCCAACGTCGAGATCAAGCATGTCGACCTCAACGAGAGCATGATCCGCGCCATCGCCAAGCAGGCCGAGGCCGAAAGGCTGCGGCGCGCCAAGGTGATTAATGCCGATGGCGAGCAGCAGGCGGCGGCAAAGCTGGTCGAGGCCGGCAAGATGTTGGCTGCCGAGCCACAGGCCATGCAGTTGCGCTATTTCGAGGCGTTGCACGACATTGCCGGCGAGCGCTCGTCGACGGTTGTGTTCCCGCTGCCGGTGGACCTGCTCACGATCTTCAACAAAAAGCCGGACAGCGCCAAGTGAACCGGCCCCGCTCCCGACGGCGCACTGCCGCCGGATGGTGAACCGCGTGCGGCAAGATGCCGGATACCCGCGTGATGATCACGACGATTGCCACAGGTCCGACCCATGACGCGTGTGCTTGGGCGGCCGGTCGTTTTCATCCGGATTGGGGACCGGCTCTTCATCCGGAAGACCGTCCGGATCCGGCTCGCGCATGGGCTTCGGTTCGGGAACCGGCGGCGGCGTGGGTGTTGGAATAGGCGTTGGGTTGGGGTTAGGCAGAATGGCCATGAAGTAACTCCTGCGTGGGCGCTTGGTGGTTGGTCGACATCCGGCGGGAAGTCGACGAACCGACATCCAGGTGTCCTCAGTCAGAAAGTCATCGAGCGATCTTAGTCTCGCGCGTCCTTGACAGCGTCTCGATCAGGGCTGATGCGGGCAGAACGGTCGGGCTTGCGGATTGGTTCCGCCGCGGTTTCGATTGCGACCGGGACGCGGGCTCGCGAGCCGTGTCGCGGAAAGGAGCCACGCCACCCAAAATGAATCGCCGTACCGCGCATCTCCGGGTCTTGCCGACGTCACCGGGCGCCATAATTCCATTCAAGGCTGAACCGAATTCAGCCGCTGAATAGGAGGCGTCCGTGAAGCATCAAACCGTTGACCAACTGAATGCCGTTGCCGACGTCCACGCCGAGGCAACCCATCTTCTCGCGACCCGAGGCGAACGCCTCGAACGCTGGGCGCAGCTTCTGGAGCAAAATCCCAACAGGGTCCTAGGGGCGCTGACGGGGACCGAGCACCAATCCGTGGAGACGCGCGAAAGAATGCGTTCCGCAGGATCACCGATCACGATTGCTTTCGAAGATCCGGTGTTTCGCGCGCTGGGCTTGAAGGAAGATACCTACGGTGAGGCCAAGCGCTTCTTCGAGCTGACCGATTGGCAGCTCCACGGGATCGTCTGCCATTGCCATGTAGGCGCCACGATGACGGCACGATGGGCCGCATCCCGTGTCCGCGCGGCAATGTCTGGAAGATCCGGTTTCTTCGCGTGGCTGCGAGGAGCGTTTATGCACTGAAGGCCGATGCCCGGCTGGCGAACATCGCGCACGATGTGGAGCCGGGCTGAACGACTGCTTGAAGAACGATGAGGCGGAAGCGGGCCTCTGCCTCCCGTCGATTGTGCTGGATGGCGCCGCTTGACGCAGTCGTCCGCCGAACATGATGCCGGCCAATGCTTTGCGTCGAATATCGGAAGGCTACGGCGCCGCCGCTCTACCGATCGACCATCGCCATGCCCCGCTCGGTGTAGCGTGGGCCAGCGATTTTTCCGGGCGCCAGGGCGTCGTCGAGCGCGGCCATTTCGGAGGCGTTGAGTTTCAGCGATGCGGCGGCGACGTTCTCCTCCAGATATCTGATCCGCTTGGTGCCGGGGATGGGCACGATGTCGATGCCAAAACCGCTGCCCTTCTGCAGCAGCCAGGCCAACGCGATCTGGCCGGGCTTGACGCCCCGGGCAGTCGCGACGTCGCGCACTTTGGCCGCCGCCTCGACATTGGCGTCGTAGTTTTGCCCCTGGTAGCGCGGGTCGTTGCGGCGGTAGTCGCCCTCGGCATAATCCTCCGCGCGCTTGACCTCGCCGGTGAGAAAACCGCGGCCGAGCGGCGAAAAGGGCACAAGGCCGATTCCGAGTTGCCCGAGCAGCGGGATGATCTCCGGCTCGAGATTGCGCTCCCACAGCGAGTATTCGCTCTGCACAGCCGACACCGGATGCACGGCATGCGCCCGGCGGATGTTGGCCGCACCCGCCTCCGACAGGCCGAAGAAGCGCACCTTTCCCTCGGCGACAAGTTCGCCGACGGCGCCCGCGACATCCTCCATCGGTACTGCCGGGTCGACGCGGTGCTGGTAGATGAGGTCGATATGGTCAGTGGCGAGCCGGCCGAGCGAGGCTTCCACGGCCTCGCGGATGTGCCCGGGCCGGCTATCGGTTCCGACCTGCTTGCCGTTTTCGATGCGGAAACCGAATTTGGTGGCGATCGTCACCTGGTCGCGCTTTCCCTTCAAAGCCCGGCCGAGAAGCGCCTCGTTGGTGTAAGGGCCATAGACCTCGGCGGTGTCGAGGAAAGTGCAGCCGAGTTCGATGGCGCGGTGCAGCGTGGCGATGGATTCGGACTCATCGGCCGGACCGTAGGACTGGCTCATGCCCATGCAGCCGAGGCCGATGGCCGAGACTTGCAGCCCCTGGCTGCCGAGCTTGCGTGTCTTCAGGGTCATGGTGGGGTCTCCAAGAGGGGGATGCCGCGACTATAGCAGCCGCACCAACTTTGGCCGATCTAATCGACGCGGCCTACTCGACAAGGATGTGGGCTTCACGTGCGGCCTCGACAAGCGCCGTCCTGGCGATATCGGGGGCAACATCGCCGCTCGTCGCCCGGCGGCAGGCGCGCAACGCCGTTTGATGTTTTGGGCTGCCGGGGTCACGCCAATGTGTCGTGAGCAATTCAATGGCTTGCTGCGTATTGGACAGATAGTAGATGGAACCGGCGACTCCGACCGACACCGCCACCGGTTTGGAAAACCATGCAGTTTGCATTGGGAAACCTCGACTGGGCTGAAGCCATAAACGCATTTGGCAGCCCAAGGTTTCGTCGGTGCCAATCACTCTGGCGTGAGTTTTCCGAAACATGCGCCTCCGGGCGGAAGACCGTTCCGGAAATTATCCTATTGGATCGAAGTTGGGCGGGGCAGATCGAGCGGAGAACTCGCGGGCTCGCTATCCTCGTCAGCGACTCTATCCACGAACAGGCCGGCCACGCAGTCGAATTCGACTGCCACGCCAACGAGTTGCGCCGCCTGCAGGACCAGATGTTCAATGTCCTCAAGGGCGACGTTCTCGGCCAGATTCCGGACCCTCACCCGTTCCGCCACCGCCGTGATGTTGATGATGCCGTTCTTCTCAAACGCCACCAGAACCGCTGACGTGACGTCATCGCGCAGGCGCGTCGAATAATCATACCGCATTCGAAACCTCCCGAGGGGGATCGGTTTTCTGTTGCTGGGAGTATGCGCCGGGCGCCGACTAGCGGCAAGGAAAATCTACGAAATTACGTTGAAAATCAATCAGTTAGCATAATTATACGAATGCCCAGTCGGCGTCTATACCTCATTATGTGCGCAATGTGCCGTTCACCCACCACCGGCTCTTGACGCACTATGAGTGCTATCCTAATTATCAGTCGAGTGAGGTAAATACTAATTCGACACATTCTAGGTCCTGAGCGAGGAAACGCCATGGCTGAACTGGAACGTCCCGAACGGTTGCAAATCATGCTGACGTCCGATGAGTTGGCCGCGCTGGAGAACTGGCGCTACGACAAACGCATGCCGAGCCGCTCGGCCGCGGTTAGGGAACTGCTGCGGCGCGGCTTGACTTCGGATGGATTCCTGACCGCGGAGCACGGGTTGAAGTCGCGGGATTTTGGAATCCTGCCCACCGCCGGCGACGGCATTGCCGAAGGCGGCAAGGATTAACTGCAGCCGCGCTGATCGCGACCAGCAACGCGCGCTGGCTGATATGCCGGCACGGACTGGCTGTCGCCTCTATAGAATGTTGGTCGTCACTTCGACGACGATCGTTGCACCTTCCAGCGTGCCGTTGGTCACATGCACGACGCGCGACACCCGCAGATCCTGTGTATTTCCATCGATCG
The DNA here is from genome assembly GCF_040318715.1 of Mesorhizobium sp. M1050. Lineage (NCBI taxonomy): Bacteria > Pseudomonadati > Pseudomonadota > Alphaproteobacteria > Hyphomicrobiales > Phyllobacteriaceae > Mesorhizobium > Mesorhizobium sp. M1050. The sequence continues at coordinate 31,704 of NZ_JAMYMV010000052.1, forward strand.
ACAGCGAAACGCTTTCCCCGATCCGTGGAACCGCCTGGAAAATTGCATCGGTGGCCTCAGGTCGGTTATCGATCGATATGCGGCAGCTGACGGGCATGGGATATCTCCTGTGTCTGACGGTGCGGTCGTCAACGCAGGGTCTGCGAAATGGTTTCAGGGAGAGGTTTCTTGGCGGTTCCTGCCGCGACGGCATGTTGGCAATGAGCACATTGACCACTGTGCCTCTCGCGCGCAAGCACGAAATCCGAAGGGAAAACTACGGGACGTCCGTAGTTTGACTTGCCTTTTTACGGAAATTCCGTAGTATTGGCCATGCACACAGTCGTCGAAACGCCAGCATACCTTACCGCCGGCCACGCCGCCGGCATGTCCGAGGAGGAGCGGACAGAGGTTGTCGAACTTCTCGGAGACGAGCCTCGGTTCGGCAAGGTGATGAAGGGCACAGGCGGCTGTCGGAAATTCCGTGTTGCCGGTCGTGGGCATGGCAAGAGCGGCGGCTATCGAATCGTGACCGTGTTCGGTGGTGAGGATATTCCAGTGTTCCTCCTGACCGTGTTCGGCAAGGGCGAGAAGGACAATTTGTCGAAGGCCGAGTGCAATGACCTCGCAAAACTGACGAAGATCTTGATCGACACCTACGGAAAGAAGGGAAAAGCGAAATGAGCAAGAGTGCGTTCAACAAGATCAGGGCCGGTCTCGACGACGCCATCGCGTTCGCTGAGGGTGATACCGACGGGGCCGTGATCCATGTGCCGGAGCGGGTCGATGTCCGCGCAATCCGCAAAGTCCTCCAACTCAATCAAGAGGCCTTCGCAGCCCGGTTCGGCTTCGGCCTTGCTCGTTTGCGCGATTGGGAGCAGGGCAGGTCAGCGCCCGACAGCGCGGTGCGCGCCTATCTCACTGTGATCAAGAAGAACCCCGAGGCCGTGGAGCAGGCACTTGGCGCCGAGGAGACCGAGGCGCGGCTTGCCGGCTAGCCATCTGTTGAAATCAATTGCTGGTTCCCGCTCATGGGCTCGAACCACGATTCACGCCTTCAAAGGGCGCTGTCCTACCATTAGACGAAGCGGGAAGATGCAATTGCCCTAACACCCGTAGCCGGTTCGCGCGCCGGGATCAACGCAGTGCTGCGGCAAAGGCGCGTGGTTGGCATCAGTTCGGGAAATTGTTGACAGGCTCCTCACAGCGGTAGACCGGGCAGCCGCCGTCACGGGTCGGGACATAGGCTGACATCGGCACCTCGGGCCAGTCGCATTCGTTGCCGAACTGCCTGACATAGCGGTCATAGGTGTCGGGGCCGGTGGTCAGCACCACGGCTCGGTGGCTCTGGATCAGTAGCTGGAGCTGATCGCAACTCATCGTGCGGGTATCCGGCCGGGCCTCGGCGAGGCCGGTCGCGGCGAGCAGGATCGCTGCCGTCATCAAGGCAATTTGGCGCATCGGCATGGCGGTTCCCTCAAGCTGACGTGTCACGTGAACTGATGTACCAGGCGAAACTCGCATTTCGGCCCGAAGTTCCGCAACAGCCAACTGGCCGCGTCCTTGCGGCGCAACCAAACGGTGCGTCGTGGACGGGGATGGACGGCCGCGGCCGGCGTCGAGCACAGCTCCTTTGTCTTGGCGGGGTCGTTGGAGACCGCCGCCAATCCGCTGACGGAAACAGAATCTTGCGCGGCGATTGCAACCAAATCGGACCGCCGCGCATTGCTGGCGCTGGTGGAACCTGTCCAATGGGCGAGAAAGCTGCGCAAGGAGGGGATGGGACATTGATGGAAATGGCGAGCCTTGCGGCGTCGACCAATGTCAGCGCCGACGCACGGCTGGCTGCCATCGTCGATTCCTCCTTCGATGCCATCATCAGCAAGGATCTGAACAGTATCATCACCAGTTGGAACGGGGCGGCGCAGCGCATGTTCGGCTACGCTGCCGAGGAGGCTGTCGGCCGGTCGATGCTGATGCTCGTTCCCGATCATCTCAGGGATGAGGAGGCCGACATCATCGGCCGGGTTCGCAACGGCGAACGGGTGGCCAGCTATGAGACGATCCGGCAACGCAAGGACGGTAGCTTCATTGCCGTGTCGCTCACCATCTCGCCAATCAGGAATATTACAGGCGAGATCATCGGTGCTTCGAAGATCGCCCGCGACATCACCGCGACCAGGGAGAGCGAGCGCAGAATCCGGCATTTGCTGCGAGAGGTGAACCATCGCGTCAAGAACCAGTTCGCGGTGATCCTCTCGATGATCAGGGAGACGAGCAAACGCTCGACCGATCCGCGCGAATTCGAAGAGCTGATCCGCTCCCGCATCATGGCGCTGTCGCGGTCGCACGACCTGCTGGTGAACTCGGATTGGGCGGGTGCCAGCCTTTTCGACCTCGTCCAGGAGCAGCTCAAGCCATTCGGCCGCGAGGAACAGGTATCGCTCTCCGGACCGCTTTTGACCCTGCAGCCGAACGCCGTGCAAAATCTCGGCATGGCCTTTCATGAGCTCGGCACCAACTCTTCCAAATATGGCGCGCTGGCGTGCGATGCCGGACGGCTGGAGATCACCTGGCAGATCGCCAATGGTGTTTCGGGAAACCGGGAAATCCATCTCGCCTGGGACGAGACGATGCCGAAGCAAGGGGAGCGGCGGGACGAAAGCACGCGCAAGGGCTTCGGCACCGTCGTGCTGCAACGGGTCGCTCCGCAGTCGCTGAACGGCTCGGCGGTCCTGAAGCGGAGCCCGGGCCATCTCAGCTGGTCGCTGACGGCGCCGCTGGAATCGATCATCGTTCCGCAACTCGGCGCCGAAATCGCTGCTGCCGACAGCGAGCCGTCTTTCCGCCCTTGAGGTCTATTCAGCCATTTCACCCGCTACGATCTGTCCGAATCGGCTTCACCGAAGAAGCCGGCCAGCGCCTCGGCGGTCTGTGCCGGTTCTCCTCGGGAAAGAAATGTCCACCCGGCATCGCCCGGCGCGCACGTCATCGGCCCAGCCGCGCCACAGCGCCAGCGGCCCGCCTTCACCGGCATACCAGTCCGCGAGTGCGCCCTGGCCGCTCCACAGCGCCAGCAGCGGGCAGCGGATGCGCCGGCCGGTGGCCTTATCCGACCGGTCATGCTCGCGGTCGAGCGTGGCCGCTGCCCGATATTCCTCGCAGATGGCATGGATGTGGGAAGGCGCGCGCAAGGCATCGATGTAGGCCCGCCGCACCTCGGGTGGAAACACCGAAGGCGATGAGCCCCAGCCGCTGAGTGCATTGTCGACGATCGCCTCGGCGGCACCTGCCAGGATCTTTTCCGGCAACGGCTCGGGCTGCGCCAGCAACGACCATGGCCAGTAGCCCAGCGCCAGCCTGTCGTCGGCCCGATCCCAGGCATCGGCCGTGGCCACGATGTCGAGCACGGCAAGCCGGTCGATGCGGTCCGGATGATCGAGCGCCATCCGGTAGGCGACACGGCCGCCGCGATCATGGCCGGCGACCATGAAGCTTGAGAAACCGAGCCTTGCCATCAGCGCCACCATGTCGGCGGCCATGGCGCGCTTGGCATAGGGCGCGTGATCCGCAGCCGACGCCGGACAGGAACTGCGGCCATAGCCGCGCAGATCGGCACAGACGACGCTGAACCGGCTGGCCAGCATGGGCGCAATGTCGCGCCACATCAGATGCGTTTGCGGAAAGCCGTGCAGCAACAGCAGCGGCGGCCCGCTGCCGGCACGCAGCGAGAAGATGACGGCGTCGCCGGTGTCGATTTCCGTACTTTGAAAGTCATCGAACATGGTCGCCTCCGGCACGCGCAACGGCCGGCGATCGGGTTTGGTTGCAACGCAACCCGGGCGGAAGCGGCCAACCTTTTTCCTCGACAGGCGTTGTCCCTGTGAAGGGAAGGTCGCCGCGGGCGGCCGTCACAGGAAAGGAGGCCCGGGATGAGAATTCTCGCCATCATATCATGCGGCCTGATGCTGGCGCTGGCGGCGCCGGCGGCTGCCCAGACCGACCAGCAGAACGACAGCACAGTGCCGCAGGCCGACAAATGCCGTGCGCAGCCGGAGCAAGGTGCAAAACAGCAGCCCGACAGCGGCAATCTGACGGAGAAACTCAGCGATTGCGGCGGTGTGCTGAAACCGCCCCCCACAGGTGATCAAGGAATGGCCGCGCCGGCGCCCGACGAAGGCAAGACGCCGGTGATCAAGCCTGGCGAAGTGCCGCCCCAGCCGCCGAAGCAATAGAGGCAGGGCCTGTCATCGTCGGGCGGCGCAACCTCGTCTGGGGTTCGAGACCTCTCGCCCGGTCGTACAAGGCGACCCTTTCCGTGGGTCCATCGGCCCCAACACATTCTTACCGCACAATCACGCCGGCGTGGCTGCAGAGCGCAGCGAACGCTTCCTGCGCCTGGGCAGCACTTGCCTTGTCGTCCATCGCTGCCTCGACCTGTTCGCGCGCCGCCTGATAAAACGGACCACGCTTGGCCTGCGGCCAGTCGATCAGAATTTCGCTGGCATCCCTGACCGTGGTGACGTCGCGGATCGTGTCCGAGCCATGTGCCTTGATCCGCATCGGCGTGGGCAGCATCAAGTCGGCCATGTCTTGATCCCCGTCACTGGAGGAGTTTTGCTTCGCGCGCGGCGTCGATCATCGCCCGCATCGCCTTTTCCGGCGGCGTCCAGCCGTCCAGCGCGTCGCGACAGCTGCGCAGGGCCGCCCTGTAGCGCTGGCCCTGGCCAGCCGGCCAGTCGCCGAGACATTCCAGGCCTTCCCAGGCGCTGCGAACGATGCGCTCATCCTCGGGGGCGAATTTCATCCGGATGGGTCGGGGAAACATCTTGTCGTTCAACGGGTCGTCTCCATGAACTGATGCCAAACGCATCCCGCGGGCTTGACCCGAGACTGCGCAGCGGTTTGGGACAACGACATGCACAAAAAACGAGGCGCCGGATAACGTCGGCGAAAGGGCAGGGTTCCCCTCGCGAAAGATTAAATTTCACTCGCCCGCATCAACGTCCGACAGCGATCTTGGCGCCGGCACCTCGGCGGCGTGCGCCGTCGGCCGGTCATGCTCGAACTGTTCGGTGCCGGGCAAGGCATGCAGCCAGGTTTCGCGCCTCGAGGTCCACAATTCATATTCGGGCGCGAGATCGGTCGGCGCGACGTCGAGGCTGCCGAGCGCCACCTCGGCCTCGGTGTCGTCGACCCAGGCAACGCGGCCGCCGCAGGTCGGGCAAAAGCTGCGCGTGCCGTAGGAGCTGATGAGGCCGGTGGTCTCGAAGGCTTCGCGCGGCCAGACGGCAAAGGCGGAATAGGCCGAGCCGCCGGCCTTACGGCAATCCTTGCAATGGCAAAGGCCAACGCGAAGCGGCGGTCCGCTGACCGAGAACTGCACGCCACCGCACAGGCAACTGCCGGTCCTGCGTATGGTATCGGACATGGTCGTGGCCTCCATCCTTGTCAGCCTGCGGGGCTGCCGGCCGGGCGGGACAGGTTCCATGGCTCATCCATCAAAGACGATCCCCACCCCGGTCGTCGCGCCAGGCTCTAGCCGCGCGCCGCCATATGGGCGTCGAGCTTCTTGCGCGATGGCCCGTAGCGCTTGATGATGGTCTGCGCCTCGCTTGGCGGAATACCGTATTTTCGGGCAAAGGCAGCGACCTCGTAGGTCTCGTCGCTCGAGACCAGCTTGCGGTCCTGTTTGGTCTTCGACTTGTCGTCAGCCATGTCGGTCTCGCTTTCTGTTGTCGGGAACATGCAGCCGTCGGCGCACGATCCCGCGATTAACAGGACATAACACAGATCGGCGCCGCGGGTTCCGCAACCACGACAATAAGCCTGGGTGGTTCCGGCACGGTCATGGATTCAAGGAGGCACTCCGGATAAAGCGGGTTTCCAGACAAAAATCTGCTCCGGGGGTGTCGGACCGGGCGTCGGTCGCGCGTCCTTGGGTCGGAACCCATTGCAAACCTGGAGAACGACCATGCCGTCGCAAATCACACAGTCGCAAATCATCACACAGTCGCCGTGGCAGACCACGGCGCTTCTCATCGCCCGCCTGATCTTCGCTGGCGTCTTCCTGATGGCCGTAAGCTTCAAGTTCATGGGCATGGAAGCGACCGCCGGCTACATCGCCGCGGCCGGCTTTCCGTTTCCACTGTTCCTGGCCTGGTGCGCGGCGATCCTGGAAGTCGCCCTGGTGCTGTGTTTCCTGACCGGTGCCTTCTTCTCGCAGGCGGCCCTGATCGCCGCCGCCTATGTGCTGTTCCTCGGCCTTGCCTTCCACGGACCCAGCCACTGGGCCGGAAACCAGGCCGAGTTCGGCTTCTTCGTCGACCATTTTTCGTTCCTGGCCGGACTGCTGTTTGCCGCCGTACATGGGCCGGGCAAGGTGCTTTCGCTCGACCTGGGATGGTCGGGCAGGGCTTGAGGCGAGGGATCACAGCTGGTCGTTGTAGGGTTCCTTTATCTTGCCGACCATGCGGGCCAGCTTCGAAAAGGAGGGCATGTCGACCTCCGGCTGGCACTGATTGGCGAGTTCCAGCAGCCGGAGTGGAAAGTTGATGGCGTCGCGGCTGGACGCGGAAATGGCTTCGGATCGCTCCTGGCTGGTTTCGCAGGCCTCGGCCTTGCGCAAGGCGAGGTCTATTTCCTCTGCCGTCAGCACCCCCTTTTGAACCAGGAGTCGGTTGATCGATGCGACGGCCATCAGCAGGCCCTCAAGTTGCAGATTGGCGACATTCATGGCGATTGCTCCTGTGACTACGATCGAAACGCGCGAGCGCCGTTTTCGCTCCGGACGCGGCGGATTGCCCGCCGGAATGACCAGCAAGCCGGAGCCAAACGGCCTATTCCTGCGTCAGGCGCTCGCCATACTCACGCCACAGCGCCTTCACCTCCAGGCCGCCGAGGCGCGCGATGGAAGGATCGCCGCAGCTGATGGCGACGGCGCTGATGTCGTATTGGGGGTAGGCGTGGGCGACGAAGCGGATCGCCTCGCCAAGCGAACGCACGCGGATGACCGGATCGGCCTGGCCCTGGCCAGTGCTGCGCACGCCGGAAACCGTGGCCGGTGCATGCCGCATCCTGAACACGGATGCCATGGCTGGTCTGTCCATCGTCCTCTCCCATTAGGCCGTGCGACGGGAATCATTCCATGAGCGTCGTCTAATGATTCCACACCCGCTGGCTCATGGCCAGCCGGCCGGTGAAAACGGGAATTGCTGGCGCCGGTCGGGTAGCGGCTTCGACCGATATAGGAATTTTTTCTCAGAATTCTGTTGACGGGGTGAGGGCAGCTATGCTACATATTTGCCTATGGTGCTGAGTTGCGCCACCGACCCGCCGCCGAGGCGGGTTTTGCGTTTTTGGGCTGCCTTTGATCGGAAGCCTGCCTGTGTTGTCGATGTCGGCGGCACAGAGGGCGCGCGATACAGAGCGCGGCATCTTGCGAGAAATCCAATGTCCACACGCTATGCCACCATCATCGCCGGCGATGACGGCCGGGAAATCGTCAGCGCCATCGGCGAGTTCGAACGGGCGGCGCCGCAGCCCCGTCTGGGCCGTGTCGAACCGGTCGCGCCCGGCGTGCTGATCGGCATGGTGCGGGATGCGGCCGGTGGCTTTTGTTTCCCGCAGGCAGGCATCGCCGGACAGCTTGTCGGTCTCGTCATGGCGCGGCTCAAGGCCCGGGCCGGTGTGGTAAAGCCCGCCCAGGCGGCAAAGCCGAAGCGCGCCCAAGGAGCCAGGAAGAGGGCTAGGAAGAAATCCATCCGCTCGAAGAAGCGGGCCAGCAGGCCAGCGCCGCCGAAGGCCGGCACGATGGTTTCTGCCGCCGATGCCACCAATGCCACGGACGGCCACGTCCATGACTGACAAACCCGCTGCCAAGCCCACGCGCGCCAAGGCAAAGCCGGCAAGGCGCAAACCCGCCGCCACGCCAGCGTCTGTCAAGCCGCGCCCCAAGCGCGCGAAAAAGACGCTGGGCGACGACTTCCTGGCTGCCGTGCGCGCCGATTTCCGCACCCATGGCGCCGGCGTCATCGCCGAGGTGCGCGCCGACAAGCCGGACCAGTATCTGAAGATCGTGCTTTCGGTGCTGCCCAAGGATTTGCATGTCACCATCAACCAACTGGACGGCTTGAGCGATGACGAGATCCGCAACCGCATCCGCGCCCTTGAGGGCGTCGTCAAACCGTTCCTCGAAGACCTCGGTGATGTCCGCGAGGACGGAATATCTGGCGCTGCTTGCGGAACTGGACCGCAGGCGCCGCACTAATCTTCTTGCCGCTTACCAGCCGTATCAACGCCAGGCCGAGTTTCACGCGGCGGGAGCCCACAATCGCGAGCGCCTGTTCATGGCCGGCAACCAGCTCGGCAAGACCAGGGCCGGCGCTGCCGAATGGGCCATGCACCTGACCGGCCGCTACCCCTCGTGGTGGCAAGGCAAGGTTTTCGACTCAGCCGTCCGGCTATGGGCGGCAGGCGTCACCGGCGAAGGCACGCGCGACAATCCGCAGCGCGTGCTGGTCGGCCCGCCGCAGCAGCAAGCGGCCTGGGGCACCGGCATGATCCCCGCCGACGCCATCGTCCAGACCGCCATGGGCCGCGGCGCGCCCGGTGCGCTCGACAGCGTCGTGGTGCGCTGGGGCGGCGGCGGCGATGTGCAGGCCGGTGAATCGGTGCTGTCGTTCAAGAGCTTTGAGAAGGGCCGCGAGAAATGGCAAGGCGAGACCCTGCACGGCGTCTGGTTCGATGAGGAACCGCCGCTGGATATCTACTCCGAGGGGCTGACGCGGACCAACGCGACGGGCGGCATTACGATCGTGACGTTTACGCCGCTGCTTGGGATGAGCGACGTGGTGTTGCTGTTTTTGTCGGCGGGTGAGGTGGAGGGGATGGGGAAGGATTGACGCCTCAGAACTTGGGTTCCTCGCCCCCGCAAAGCGGGGGAGAGGTGGCTGCGAAGCGGTCGGAGAGGGGGCCTTCGTAGAGCGCGGGCTTGGCTAGGGAGGGTTCGCTTAGTCTGGCTTCGTCCGCGCCATCCCCCTCTCCGACACGGCTTCGCCGCGACACCTCTCCCCCGTTTCACGGGGGCGAGGAACCCAAGCTTTCCAATGATTTCGCGATGGTTCCTGGTGCAAAGATTCTCTTCGAACGATGTAAGTTGGAGAACCTAAAGAATGTCCCGTCACGTCACCTTCATGACCATCGACGAAGCCGAGCACTACACGCCCCAGGAACGCGCGGCGATCGTTGCCGCCTATCCGGCGCATGAGCGCGAGGCCCGCGCTCGCGGCATTCCGGTGCTGGGCTCCGGCCGCATCTTTCCGGTGGCCGAGGAACTGATCGCCTGCGAGCCGTTCCGGCTGCCGCGCTACTGGCCCAGGCTCGGCGCGCTGGATTTCGGCTGGGACCATCCGTCGGCCGCGGTCGAGCTTGCCTGGGATACGGAGGCCGATGTCGTCTATGTCACCAAGGCGGCCCGCGCCTCGCAGCAGACGCCCGCCATGCAGACGCTGACGCTGAAGCCGTGGGGCGAATGGCTGCCCTTCGCCTGGCCGCGCGACGGCCGCCGCGAAACGCTGGAAGGTGCGGGCGTGGCGCTTGCCCGGCAATATGCCGCGCACGGGCTGAACATGCTGACCCGCCACGCGCAATTCCCGGACGGCTCGGTGTCGGTCGAGGCCGGGCTGATGGAAATGCTCGACCGCATGCAATCAGGCCGCTTCAAGGTGTTCTCGACGCTCTTGCCTTGGTTCGAGGAGTTCAGGCTTTTCCATCGCAAGGACGGCCAGGTTGTGAAGCTGCGGGATGATCTGATGGCGGCGACACGCTATGGCGTGATGATGCTGCGGGAGGCGGTGGTGGATCCGGCGGAGTTTAAGGCAGGGCGGAGGAAGGTGGGGCAGAGTGATCCGCTGGGGGCGTTCCGGTAGGGGGAACAAAGACAATCAACGACATAGGTTTGCAAGCGCCTTCGCACCAGGCTGAAAACGACTCAAGTTGGGCGGCATGACACTATTCGGTCACCACCAAAGCATCTGGTCGATCGACAAGGAGCGTTAAAGATTTGTGGGACGGTCCGGCAATAACGACGTCGACCTTAAGGAAAATTGGCACCCGAATGAGATTATTCTCGGCTATTGCAACGGCAGCCGGGTCCCCCGTCTCAAAGGTCAGGTCAAACTCAGCGATGATTGGGGTTTTGTTCCTGTCCACCCAACCCGGTACAAACATCCGCCCGCGTCTGTATTCCTGCTGCAGGATATTCTTCCTTCCTGCGTCGTGATCTTCCACCTCGACATGAAATAAGTTGACTGTCAGTGGAGAAATTAAGGCAATCGACCTGATCAAAATCGGGTGTCGATTCCAGTTGACGATCTGAAGGCGTGAGGAAAACGCGTTGTTTACGCGTGTTTCTCTAGGATCATGCATGGATGCGGTCGGCAGCGCATCGCCTACAATGAATTCGGTTTGGCGCCTAGCCTCACGAACTTGGGCCGCAAGAAACGGGATGGCTAGCAGAGCGCCTAAGAACGCCGCCCACCCGCTCAACGCGCTGACCCAAGTCTGCACGCACGTGACGGTCTGGTCGGCTGCGGGACAGATGTCTACGAAATCGAAGTTGTACGGCAGTAGGATAGCCGCTCCGAGAAGGATCACCGAAAAGTAGAATAGAACTGTTGCCGTCTCTTTCGACATTTGGTTTTCCTGTCTGGAAATGCGAAAATTGTAGTGTCATCAGTCTTGGGCATGTCCGGCACGCCAGCTTACGGGTGAGTGTGATTTGTAGACCAGTTTTTGCTACTGCGAAGATCTGAATTGCGGGGACAGTGCTATCTTACGTGCCCGACCGCTGAATAGTGCACCGTCAACGCAATTTCCTGTTTTTGCCTTTCCATTGCGACTCAGCTCTAGTCCCGCACGGAGGGGCGAGTATGACTGCTGAAATCGCTATATTGAACAAAATGGCGGTTGCTCTTGCGACCGATAGCGCGGTCACCATTTCGGCTGGCAGCGAAGAGCAGAAGATTTATGACTCGGCTGACAAGCTATTCGATCTATGCGGGCCCACGCCGATCGGCGTGATGATCTACCACGGCATGCAGTTCATGCAGGCCCCGCTGCCGATGCTGATTGCAGACTACAGGCAGCGCTATCAAGAGTTCGATCGGCTTCCAGCCGCGGGGTTTGACCTTCTTCGGTTCCTCTGTGAGTGGGGCGCGAAATCTCCAAACAAGGTTCTTGAGGCTTCTCTATCGAACATGATCGAGCCGGTCCTGGATCGGATTAAGGGACGGGTGCAGGAGAAGTTAGAAAAGTTGGTCAACGCGCCACCGCTGGCCCAGCAAGACGATTTCATGAAAAATCTTCGGGCTGTTTTTGAAGAGTCGGTCGCGTTGTTCGAGCGCGTTCTTGCAAAACGGCCGGACGGGAAATTCTTGGGCCCGGACGGCTCCAAAGGCCCTCCGGCCATTGGCGATGCCGAGATGGCGGCCATGACTTCGATAGTGGCAGCGAATTTCCATGGCGAGTCCGAGGCGATGATAGCCCGACTTGTTGGTATCGCGAGGAACGCGGTCCTGAAAGATTGGCTGTCGGGCGGTGAGACTGGCATCGTGGTGGCGGGATTCGGGAAGAAGGACATCTTTCCGAGTCTTGCCTCGTTCGAAATTGACGGCATGGCTTTCGGCCGCCTGAAATATATCGAAACGAACACTGTCGACATCGATCGCGATGGAGATCGCGCCCGCGTCATACCGTTTGCCCAGAAAGAGATGGTCGAACGCTTCCTTTACGGTCTCGACGAGGGCATCGAGCGCTACATCATGCAGTTCTGTATAAACACGGTGCCATCTATCAGTACGCACATTTTGGCCAACCTCGAAATGAGCGAAGAGGATAAGGCGGCGCTGGGCGCTAAGGCAGAGGAGGCGCAGACCGCCTTTTTGGGCGAACTTGCAAATTCGACCTTTGCTGACATACGGTCGCAGTCAAAGTCCGCTATTGAAGATATGGTGGAATTCATGCCAAAGCCGGAGCTGGCCACGATGGCCGAGGCATTGGTGAACCTGACGTCGATAAAGAGAAAGGTTTCGAGGGGGATGGAAACCGTCGGCGGCCCGATAGACGTGGCTGTCATATCCAGGGCGGACGGCTTTATCTGGGTCAAACGAAAGCATTATTTCGTTCCCGAGTTGAACCCAAGGTACGCCAGTCGCGTTCAGCACCAATCATCTCGTAGGGAGAACAGTCATGAATCGCAGCCAGATCCGAGACCCAATCGCCCGGCGAAAGCTCGATCACCTCGCCGATCGGCTGAATGAGCCAAACTCCCACGAACTGAATGCAGCAATAGATAAAACCAAAAAGAAGATTGCAGCGGCGTTTTCTGATGCAAAGAAGGTCCAAGCGACCTTCAAATCCGTGCATTCGAAGGATCAGCCGGCCGGCTGATCACGACGCGGACATTACCCAGCTTATTGAGCCGCGCGGCGATAGCCTTCGCTGTGACGTCCCAGCGGCTACTCCACAATCTTCCAGTAAGAATCCTTGCGAATCACCTTGCCGTCGCGAAACGTATAGAAGTCGCAACCCCGGACTTCCTTTTTTACGCCCTCGCGGGTGGTGCCGGTGAGGGTCCATTTCGACATGCCGGTGTCGGCGGCCTCGTCCACAAAGTGTTCAGCCTTGCCGTAGTGGACATCGGGCAGGCCTTCGAAGCGTGTCGCCAGCGCGTCTCTTACGCTGCGCCTGCCCTCGAAGCGAGCGCCCCAGGGCTCGGCTCCCCTCGGCATCTCCAGGACGCAGTCGTCGGCAAAGGACGCCATGATGCGATCGAGATCGTGCGCGTTGAAGGCTTCGCATATCTCCGTCAGTGTCGCTCGAATGTCCATTGGCCCGTCTCCTGGATAACCGGCACCGTTCCGAAGTAGGTCACTGGTGACGGGAACGGTCAAGTGGACAAACCGCCGAGACTTCGACCGAAAGTGGTAAATGCAACCCCATCGCCCGGCCTCATCATGACCCTCCGCATCATCCCCGGCACGCTGCGCGACCTGTCCTACGTCGCCGCCAATCTGCGCCCCGAAGATCGGGCCGAGATCGACTGCCAGCTTGACCACTGGTCGCCGGCGTTGCTGGCGCTGACGGCGTTGCAGGGGTTTGCCTATGTCGCCGAGCTCGACGGCAATCCGGAGGCCGGGTTTGGCGCCGCCGAGCAGCGCGGCGGGCTGTGGATCGCCTGGAGCTGGGGGACACGCCGCATGAAGCGCTGCGTGCCTGGAATTACCGAGTATTTTCACGCCGTGCTCGGGCCGCAAGTATCCGCGCGCGGCGCCTGGCGGGTCGAGGCGCGGGCGCTGGCCGCCAATGAACTGGCGCTGCGCTGGCTGGGACGGCTGGGCGCCACGCAACGCTGCCTGCTGCCTGGATATGGCCGCAACGGCGAAGACTTTTTCCTCTACGACTGGACAAGAGAAGGCTGGAACCATGTGCCTGTTTCAAAAACCACCGGAACTGAAGCCGCTGCCGCCGGTGCCGACCGCCGAGGACAAGGACGTGCAAGCGCGGGAAGCTGCGCTGCGGGCTGAGCTCGAACAGCGCAACGGCAGCGCCGGCACGATCAAGACCGATCTCGCGCCCAGCAGCCTCACCGGCCAGCGCCGCGTGCTTTTGGGGCTCTGACCATGACCGCGATGAAGCGCAGTTTCAGGAAGCGTGTGTGGGATTGGTGGGTGTGGAGACGCCAGGCAGGTCGGCGAAGCGGCGAGGATAATCTCCCCCTCGAGGGCAGGGCTATCGCATATGAGTAAAGAGGCTAAGCAGGTTTTGATCGGCCCATCGTGCCTTGAGTCGTTTGTGGCTGAGCG
>NZ_JAMYMV010000053.1:0-45178 GCF_040318715.1 Mesorhizobium sp. M1050
CCTTGCCGTCGATCTCCTCGCACAGCCGAGAGACCTGGCTCTTGGAGATGCCGCTCATGCCCATCGCCTTGACCAGGTCGTCGACCGAGCGTGTCGAGATGCCCTGGATATAGGCTTCCTGGATCACCGCGGTCAGCGCCTTCTCGGCCATGCGTCTCGGTTCGAGGAAGCCCGGGAAGTAGGAGCCCTTCCTCAGCTTCGGGATGCGCAGCTCGACCGTGCCGGCGCGAGTCTCCCAGTCCCGGTCGCGGTAGCCGTTGCGCTGGGCCGTCCGAAGTGGGCTTTTCTCGCCATAGGCAGCACCCGTCGCGGCGCCCACCTCCATCTCCATCAGACGCTCGGCGGCAAAGCCGATCATCTCACGCAACAGATCGGCGTCGGGTGTCTTCTCCACGAGCGCGCGCAGGTTCATCATGTCGTCGGTCATCGGTAGTCCTTCCGGTCAAAGGTTGGTGTCGCAACCAGACCCTACCGGAAAGCGCCGATGACCACCGCAAAGCCGCTCGCTCCCTACAGCGCCATCAAGGGCGCGCTCGCGAGCAGCTTTTGCTACCGCTGAGCTACACCACTTACGGCGACACGAGCCAAGCGCGGTCATTCAACAACTTATCAACCACCCAGAATGCCGCGTGGCGTGGCATTCGACGTCTAGAACAAAGAACCTATGTAGTCAGACGGCGAAAGCAGCGATCTTGACGGTGAAGTTCTCCTTGTCCAGCAAGCCCACAAGACTCTGGAACCTCCGATTGGTGTTTTCCTGAGATATCGGCCAGATCACGGCGAAACCGACAGCCAGTGATTTGGGCACGGATTTCTGCAGCGTCATGAGGGATCGCAAAGGCCTTTCGCGCGTAACGTTCGTGCTGGTGGCAAGCACGGCGCGGTACCTATGTGAGCCCGCGTTTCAAAATCAGCAGGAACTTCTCTTACCGGATAACGTTTTCATTTCGGAAACCAGGAGATCACTGCCATGGATTGGGACCGCGTCGAAGGAAATTGGAAGCAGGTTAAGGGCAAGGTCAAGGAACAGTGGGGCAAACTTACGGACGACGACCTAGACCGCATCGGCGGTAAACGCGACCAACTTGAAGGCATCATTCAGGAGCGCTACGGCCTGGAGAAGGATCAGGTTCGCCGGGACATTGACGAGTGGTATGGCAGGCAAGACTGGTAGACGGTTGCCGCGACGCTCGAACGGCGTAACAGATTCGTGGTATCCCTTGCTGGCCTCAAGCTCATGCTGCGGACAGCTGATAAGCACCTATCGGCCGTCACTGGCGAGGCTTCGAGCGGCGGGATTGCCCTTTCCATCGTGCGTTGCCGGAATCCGATCAGGAGGTGCCGTTCACGGCGGAATTTGGCGAGCGCATCGTGCGCAGAAACTTCCCTGCCCGGCTTCAACCCGCTCCAGCTCGGCGGTGCTTCTTCAGCCTGGTAATCGCCGCCTTGTCGACAGTAATCAGGCCTCCGCAATCAATTCGCACCGTCAATTTATCGGCTTCGCGATCGACGCGAGTAACATCCCCAACGAGAACGACCTTATCTCCTGCTCGGGTTTTAGGTGGCGGATCGATCGCATAGGGATGGTTATATGATGGGATGCTTACTCTAGCGCGCCCGCTGGGGAGAACCGTGATCACCGTACTGGTCAGCGCCACTTCGTCACCGATCTCAAATTCCCGAGGCATGCTATGGTGCAACATGGGTTTCCTGCGGTGCTTTTTCTTAATAATGCTGGCAAACTGACTTGGTTGCGCGAAATCGTAGCGAATGGCGAATGCCGAACTCATTTCTCTCGGAGGGCCCCGCCAGCGTGAAATTTCCTTCCATCGAAACCACGCAGGATAGCGATCGGCTCGGGCCATCTGCTGACCTGCTCCCACCTGGCGATGCTCGGCGCCTCCGTATCGGCACCTCCCACACCACGAAATTTGGTGGGCTAGCCAGATCGGAAGCTAACAGACGATCACGAACGGTGCTGCGGCGCTCACGTCGCGCCAGCCTGGCACTCCTCCTTGCTTTGCTCGCACCTGCGCACTCAGCAGACATGAACCGCCGCCATCGCGCAGCCGGTAGTGTCTCAGTTTGAAATTCGCCGACCTCTGCGGCGCTGCTTAGAAAGGGCCTTCAATAGGTCCGCTTCATCTGTGATCCCGTTCTGGAAAGCGTTGACGACTTCCTCGGCGAGTGCTTCCATCTGCGCCACGTCTTTCTTGGCGAGGAAGCGCTCCTTGGATATTTGGTCGAACACTCGCTTTAGCAGGGCCAGATCAGCGGCGTCGAATGCTCCGCCATAGCGTCGCAGTGGCATTTGCCGTCCTTCAAACTTGGCTTGATTGCCTGACTGTCTCACAAACGATGAATGACCGCTACCAGCCGTACACGGGAATGGCGCGGCTTTCCCATTATCCAACTTGGAGGGGCGCAATGCTGGAGGTGGAAGGCTGGAAAATCGCTTGGGGCGTGGTTTTCGAATTTGTTTCATATATGGACACTAGCCTTCGGCCTTATGATCCGAAATCTACCGGGCATCGAAGAAATTTCACTGCTCGCTGAAAATTTTCCTATGCGCCCTCTTGAAGCCACAACGCCCTGTTATAAATAGCTAATTGCCGGTCGCCAGATGGGGCCGGTAGAGCCTAGGAGGCTTCAAGGCGATCCTAGGCCTTGTTGCAAACCATGTTGCTCAAAGGAGGATATGGCTATGAGGACAAACCTTGATTTTGCCCCCCTGTTCCGGTCCAGCATCGGCTTCGACCGCGTCTTCGACATGCTGGAAAATGCGAGCCGCGTCACTGCGACAGACAATTGGCCGCCCTACGACATCGCCAAGACAGGTGAGGACGACTATCGCATCACCATGGCGGTCGCCGGCTTCTCGCAGGATCAACTGACAATCACTCATCAGCCTAACCTGTTGGTTGTGAGTGGGTCGCAACCTGGCGAGGACAATGGCCAGTACCTCTATCGCGGCATTGCCGGGCCCGCTTTCGAGCGTCGGTTCGAACTGGCCGACCATGTGAAGGTCGTCGGCGCCAGCCTGGACAATGGGTTGCTGAACATCGATCTCAAGCGCGAGCTTCCCGAAGAGATGAAACCGCGCCGGATCGCCATCGCCGGCAGCACGGCAAAGGCAGCGCCGCGACAGATCGAAGCCGAAAAGAACGCGGCCTGAAGTCATCGTGAATCAGAAGCGTCAGGCACCGGCAATCGTCCGGTGCCGCGCGGTTGAACGTGGAGGTGAACGAAGATGAATATGCGTGACCTTATCCCGTGGGGCCGTAACAACAACCAGGCCCCGAGCATCTATAGCGGTGGCGATCCCTTTCTTTCGCTTCACCGCGAGGTGAACAGGCTCTTCGATGACGTGTTGAGGAGCTTCGAGACGCGCTTGCCTACTGCGGGGCAGCTTTCGCCTTTCGATGGCGGCTGGCCGAAGGTGGAGATCTCGGAGTCGGATAATGAGCTTCGCGTCACCGCCGAGGTTCCCGGCATGGAAGAGAAGGACATTGAAGTCCTGCTCGATGAGGACATGCTGACCCTGCGTGGCGAGAAGCGGTCGGAGACCGAGGAGAAAGGCTATTCCGAGCGATTCTACGGCCACTTCGAGCGGCGCATCCCCCTCGGCTATGAAGTCGAGGACGACAAGGTCAAGGCGTCCTTTGCCAATGGCGTCCTGACCCTGACGCTGCCGAAGAACCCGAATGCGCAGTCGAAGGTGAAGCGTATCCCCATCACCCACTGACGCACCGAGCAGGCCGGAGGCGGTACCTAACTGCCTCCGGCGCATCCTTCGCTCCACGGGAGGGACGAATGATGCCGAAGCAAGCAAGTGAAGTCACACCAGTCGTAGAAAGTCTCGGCCCGGCAAACGACAACTGCGGGCGAGCGCTGTCATTCGGCAGATCCGAGTTCCCGCCTGATGCGGTCGCGCGGATCTACAAGCCTTGCCGGTCGGTCATGAGCTCGGGCCGTGCGCGACCGAAAGGATGGCGGCTGGTGTTCGAGCGGCGTATCGCACCCGTCATCGAGCCCCTGATGGGTTACACCGGAAGCTGTGACACCCTGACCCAAGTGGAGCTCGATTTTTCGACGGCTCAGGCGGCCATCGACTATGCCGAACGTCAGGGCCTCGCGTACAGGGTTCAAGGAAGCGCGGCGGCCGAAAAATCCATTGTCGAACCTTCCGATGCTGAGAAGCGGCTGCAGCCCGGCGCGCATCTTGTCTGGAACCGCCTCCAGTTGGCGGTTTCGCAGGCGTCGCATTATCGGCCCGCATTGACGGACCCGGAGCCACTTTTTGCCTCGCCGATAGAAGTCGTCGTCGACCCCCTTTTGACCGTCGAAGAGAAACGCGCCGTCCTGCGCAACTGGGCGTGGAATGAGTATCTGGTCGATCTCGCAACATCCGAGGGAATGCCGGAAAACGCACGTCCGACCCGGCTCGACGAAGTGGAACAGGCGCTGCTCGCATTGGAACCACGGGACGGCAGCGAACCTGACCGTTTCGATCTCGGAACAAAAGCAGAAGGCAATGTGAGGTGACGCTATGGATCCGATCATCGTGTTCGATTGTGAAAATGCCGTTCCCAACCGTTTTGCGCTGGCCGTCGCCGGAGCGGGCCGTGCGCTCAGCCGGGGCGCCGAGCCTTGCCCGACAAAGCGACGATGCCAGTGGAACCGCCATGCGCGAGATCGCCGGCAACCGCTTCCGGCCCGACGAGGTCGAGCCTTTCCTTCTGGCCGGCTCGGTTCCGCGTGATTGGGCCCGGCAGGTGAAGAAAGCTTCGCGGTGACCACGGACAGTCCTCGGCCGCCGCGCCCGTTCTCAACCAGAGGACGGTTCACTGACCATGTCACGAAAGGAGGATGAACAATGCAGAAATGGCTGAAATCTGAAAATCGTCCGGTGATCGACATCGTCAATTTGGTCGCCGGTATCGCGCTAGCAATGTCGCCCTGGTATCTCGGGTTTGCGGCTGAAGCCTATGCGGCCTGGAACGCCTGGATCGCCGGTGCGGTGATCGCCCTGATCGCCGTGGGTGCGCTGGTTGCGTTCCACGAATACGAGGAATGGGCAAACATCGTGGTTGGGCTGTGCACATTGGTCTCGCCTTGGGTCCTCGGTTTTTCGGCCGTGGCAGCGGCCATGTGGGCGCATGTGATCGTAGGCGTCATAGCGGCGGTCCTGGCAGCGGGAAGCCTCTGGTCCTTCGGCAACCGTCCGCTTTCGAAGGCCTGACCAACGCCCTCCTTATCCCGCGTCCGGCTGCCGTGCGCAGGAACAAAAGCAGATCAAAATGCGTTTCGTCATTCTGACGTGAGGAGAGCGCCATGCAACCTTCGGACCGCGCCAAAAGCGAAAGCATCAATAAGGCCCCTGATGAATGGACTAGCGGTGACGACCCGATGACGCCGGCCCAAGCTTCCTACCTGAAGACACTTTGTGAGCAGGCGGGCGGCGAACAAAGTTTTGCCGAGGACCTCAGTAAGGCTGAGGCTTCCAAGCGCATCGATGCTCTGAGGACCAAATTAAGGCTTTAGAGCTTTTTGGCGGAATCCGGTGACATGCATAGATACTCCCGACCGGGCCATGAGCAGCGGGCGTCGATCGGGTCGTGCAGCGATGAACCGAGGTGACTTGCCGAAGGAACAGCGGTCCCGCGTGCGTCAGCGCGGATCGAAAATCACGTCTGCGAGTGCGACGCGGCGTGAAGCGTGCGCTTGGCCAGACCGAAACAGCCATCGCCTTGGTTTTGCTTGGAACACCAAGAGCACGGCGACGGCATTTGCACGCGGCAACGGGAACCGGCCTAGACGCTCCACGTTTCGATTAATCGAAGTTCCCCGGTAGGAATTCTGCAATGGCGGAGAATTTATCTCGCGACGATGAACAGCGCGGCACCAGAAAAGTCCTCAAGTGGGGTGTCGTGATCGCCACCGTGCTTTTTATTGTGCTGCTGGCGATATTCGTCCTCGGCCCGCGTGTGTAGGCCTTCGAGCGGGTCTGCGAGCATGTCGGTTGCGGCAAGCGCGCGCCTTTTGGCTTCCCTCCCTTGGCCAAGGCAACCCTGCCCCACCGAAAACGATCGCCAGCTTGGAAGTAGCAGCGCTGGAGGAGAGCCGCGCGCCGGCGGCGTTCGAGGCTGATCGCCACCCGTCGTGGTCTTGGGTGTGGGATCCTTGTCGGTCTCTATCTTGAGGGCTCTGCGTTACACCGGCTTCGGCCAGTTCTTTACCACAGGCGACGGCTGCTGGGACATGCCGAACTTTCTCGAGCCCGCTGGAGAGGCCGCGACCACTGCGGAAGGCGTGCTCGTACTCTCCGCCACGCCGGAACTGGGCAGGGTGCCTGGTTCCAGCAATTCGCCGAGCGCTATGCGGCACGTTTTGGACCGATTGGAAATTACGCCGTGTATTCCTACAACTCAGCCCGCGTCCTGATCGCGGCCATCAAGGCTGCCGCCGATGAAGCCAAGCGGTATTCCAGCCGGCGAGACGTCACGGCGGCAATGCGCAAACTCCGCTTCAAAGGCATCGCCCATGGGCGCTCCGGTCGAATGGGACGAGAAGGGCGCAATTTGGCCGCCGTATGGAGAGCGGCTACTTTCGACAGGTGGCCGAGATTCCGCGGACCCCCGGCGGATCGGTCATTGCGTTCCCCTTCCTGCCTCTGGCTCATCATCTTTTCCGATGCTTCCCTCGGATCGTTGCACAGCAGCGCCACTACGATCCGGCCCGCTCGGGAACAGCACCTTCAACTTGTGCTCCGCGCCTGCCCAGCTGTGCGAATGATATTGCCACAGGCACCAATTGCTCACCGCAAAGGCGAGAATGCCGGCAACCACGGCGAGAGCGAGCGTCGACCCGATGACTGCCTTGATCATGACGCCGGCAAAGACGCCGGCGATTGCACCATTGACGACATTCACCATGCCCGCCGTGCTGGCGAAGGCCTGCCAGGGTCTGGGCCTGAGGCCGACATCGGCCAACAAGGCCAGATGATCGTCGTGGGTGGAGTGAACCAGATATCGCGCCATCGAGGGAGTGATCTCCGTGTAGTAGTGCCGGATGCGTGCCATGCCACGCGCATGGACCATATCTTCGATGCCCACCTGCACGGCCCTGACGAAGGTCACCAGTCCGATGAAATAGAGGCAAGGCAGCATGATCAGGCTGAACAGGACGAAGGGCAGCCCCATCCTGGTCACCTGCGCCACGAAGGCGAGGGCGATCGTGGCGCTCGACACCGACGTCAAGAACAGATTGGCGCGCTGGTTGGCCTCCTGGATGGTGGCGGCCCTGGCGGTCTCCAGCACGAAATGTTCCGTCGTCATCATCTGCAGGAGCTGCTGCCGGCTCTCGCTTTCGTTTGCTTTGATTTCATTTGTATCCGGCATCGCGAACGGATCTATCGGCGGTCGCTGGATTGCCGGCGCGAGGCCGGCTCTCGGCTCGCGACGGTGGGTCTGGCGCCAGTATCAACCGGCGCGAACGAGCAGTCGTCGACCGAAGAACGAATGCCGTTCGGGTAAGGTTCCGGCCCGATCGCCGATCGCTGCTTTCACGCTCCATCTATATCCAGTGATCTGCAAGGAACCGTGCTCATTCGTCGGCACGGTTCTAATTGTGGACGCTCTCCTGATTTTTGCCGCGAAGGATATTGCGGTCGTCGGGATCGACCAGGTCAGATGTGTCGGTCCTGATATCCGATCCCTTGCGCAACGCTTCTCGTTCCGCGGCCGACCGCTTCAGGTCTGCCTTCGCATCAAAATCCTTGCCGGCATTCTTGGTGTTCTCCCGTTCTTCGATGATGCGGATTTGCTGCTCATGGGTTCGGCGTCCGGTCATCGCTTCCTCAAGGTGTTCGGACCCGGGCCTTTTCTCATGGTGGTAATGGTGGTGGTAATGGCAAGGCGGCTGGATCGTTCCGAACGGCGTCGAATAAGCGCTTTGTCGACTGCGGGTATCGGACTCCCCCGGACTGCCTCGCGAAAGCTGCATCGAAATGCCGTGTCGGTTCCGCGCTTTCGCGCGGCAGCTTTGCCGCCTCGATGGAACAACCCGGCCCGTCCGCCGTTCGGCCACTGGTCGCGAGATGTCCACGCCCGCGCGTTCGAACGGCTGGAAGCGAGGTGCCGTTCGCCGCAACGCCGGCCAAGCCAAGCACATCAACACCAGAGGAGGCTACGATGCCCAACACCGCCGAGATACTTGTCGACACGCTGATCGCATGGGATGTGCGCGTGATCTTCGGCCTGCCGGGAGATGGCATCAACGGGATCATGGAGGCGCTGCGCACCAGACAGGACAAGATCCGTTTTGTTCAGGTGCGGCACGAGGAATCGGCGGCGTTCATGGCGACGGCCTACGCAAAATGGACCGGCAAGCTCGGTGTCTGTCTCGCCACCTCCGGACCGGGCGGCACCCACCTGCTCACCGGCCTCTACGACGCAAAGCTCGATCAAGCGCCGGTTCTGGCCATAACCGGCATGCAGTTCCATGATCTGATCGAGACCTTCACACAGCAGGATGTCAATCTGACCCGTGTCTTCAACGACGTCACCGTCTTTAACGCCCACGTCGCCGACGCGGCGCATATGGAAAGCGTTGCCGGCCTGGCCTGCCGCTCCGCGCTTGCCGGACGCGGCGTTTCCCATCTGTCGATAGCAAGCGATGTCCAGGAGCAGACAGCGGCGAAGCGCTCAATGCGCAACCTGCCGAAGCACACGCCGGACCGGTGGTTCGAAGGAAGCAAACAACCAGACGAGGCCCAGCTCGATCTCGCGGCCGACATTCTCAACACCGCCTCGAAAGTGGCGATCCTCGCAGGACGCGGCGCGCTGCATGCCAAGGCGGAACTCGAGAGCACCGCCGATCTGCTCGCCGCACCCGTCGCCAAGGCCCTGCTCGGCAAAGCCGTGCTGCCGGATGATCATCCGAACGTCGTCGGCGGCATAGGCATGTTGGGTACCTTGGCCTCCCAGGAGATAATGGAGCAGTGCGAGGCGCTGCTGATCGTCGGCTCGACGTTTCCCTACATCGAATACTACCCCAAGCCCGGCAAGGCGCGCGGGATCCAGATCGACCGCAATGCGCAGCGCATAGGCCTGCGCCATCCAGTCGAGGCTGGCCTGGTCGGCGACGCCGCCGTCACGCTGCAATTGCTCAACAAGAGATTGAAGCAGAAAACAGACAGCTCATTTCTCGAACAGGCCCGGCAAAGCGTGCGGCGCTGGCGCGGTATGATGGCCGAGGCTGAAGGCAAGGACGACGTGCCGCTCAAGCCGCAACGCGTAGTGAAGGCATTCGGCGACCGCATGCCGGCCAACGCCATCCTCGCCACCGATTCCGGCCAGAATACCGAACTTGCCGCCCGCCATATCGACATCAAGGCGGGTCAGGACTTCGCCGTCTCCGGCTCGCTCGCATCGATGGCCTGCGGGTTGCCCTATGCGATTGCCGGTGGCATAGCCTTCCCGGGCCGGCCGGTCTTCGCAGTGGTTGGCGACGGCGGGCTCGCCATGCAGCTTGGCGAATTTTCGACGGCGGTGCGCTACAAGGTTCCGCTCAAGCTCCTCGTGATCAAGAACAACATGCTGAACCAGATTGCCTGGGAGCAGATGATGTTTCTCGGCAACCCGCAATTTGCCTGCGAACTCCAACCGATCGATTTCGCCCTGGCCGCCGAGGCGATGGGCGGCATCGGCTACAGCATCACCCGGCCCGAGGACATTGAAGGCGTTCTTGATGCCGCTTTCGCCACCGTGGGCCCCGTGATCATAGAGGCCGTCGTCGACGCCTACGAGCCTATGCTGCCGCCGCGCATGCCGGATCAATACCGCAAGAACATGCGCACCGCGCTGAAAGAAACGCCGGGTCGACAGGAGATAGAAAAGAACCTTGCCCAGGAGCCACTGAAGACGATGATGGGCTGACCCTGTCCCGCGCCGCCGTCACGTCTTGACGTAAGCGCCTGGCTGCCGGCCGCCCTTGGGAGCCTTGGCGTCCTTCGAGCGCTCGGCGACCGCCGGGCCGGCGCCGGACGTCTTTTCGGTTGCCGGGCTCGGGGTGGCTTGCTTTGGCGCACTTTTCCTTGGCGGGTCTTGCCCTTCCGACTGGCGCGTCTTGTCGTCCATCTCGCCCATCCGCCGCGTCAGCCCAATCCCACCGGGAGGCTTCCTGTTGCCGGCCGCAGCCTGGGAGAATTCATCCCCAGCATCAGTGCCGACTTTGGCGGGGTATTTGGTCGCACCGGTTTCGTAGCGGGTTTCGTCCTCGGTCATGACACATCTCCGATTGCATGACGGGTAAACATTTCTGCAGTGCGCGGGTTCCGTCGCATGCATACCGATTTTGACAGCGAAATATCCCAGATCGGCCGCGGCACATCGAAGATACATTTTACTGCCGGCTACTGCCACTTCCGGGCCTTTCGCGCGTTGAAGCATGTTCAATGGATGTCCCGCGTGACGGATCGCAATCAGATTTCATCGGTGCTGTTCCCCGACGGGTGCGGGCGATGAGCTTCGATGCGCTCTTCTCGACTTCGATCTGTTATGGCAGCGGCGCCCCCGAAGCCGGCTGGACGCTGGCGCTTCCCATCACGTTGCCGCTCGCGGCAGCCGCGTCGCTCTATGCTGCGGGCGCCATCCGGCTTTGGCGGCGGAGCGGACGCGGACGCCCCATGCGATCACGGCAGGCGTTGCTGTTTGCCGCCGGCTGGGCCGTGTTGGCGGTGGCGCTGGTAAGTCCGATCCATGCCCTGGGCGGGCGCGTCTTTGCCGCTCACATGATCGAGCACGAATTGCTGATGGCGGTTGCGGCGCCTCTGCTGGTCGCTTCCTGCCCGACCGTGCCGATGATGTGGGCGTTGCCGATGCGGGTGCGCCAGGGGCTCGGCGTGGCCGCGCGTGCAGGCATGCTTCGGGCGATCTGGGCATTCATCAGCCGTCCTGTCGTCGCCACCATCCTGCACGGAGCGGCGATATGGGCATGGCACGTGCCGGCATTGTTCGAGGCTGCCCTCCAGCAGGGCCCCTTGCACTATGCCCAGCACGCCAGCTTCCTCGGCACCGGGCTCCTGTTCTGGTGGGTGCTGCTGCCTCGGCCTGGCCACGAACAAGCCTGTGGCAGGGCCGTCATGCATCTTTTCTTCACCTCTGTGCACACCAGCCTGCTCGGGGTGTTGCTCGTGGTCTCGCCGAGGCTCTGGTATCCGGAAAATGCCATCGGCTCGAAGCTGTGGGACCTCAGCCCGCTCGAGGATCAGCAACTCGCTGGCCTGGTGATGTGGATTCCCGCCGGCCTGATCTATGGCGGAGCCGCGCTGCTCCTGGCCGCCCTATGGATCCGCGCAAGTGGGCGGCGACAGGCTTCGAACGGCCTACGCCTCATTTGAAACTCTGGAGCCGCGACGGCGTTTCGCTCGCGGCGGTTTCGCGCCGGCCCGGCCGGAAAAACGCAAAACCCCGTCCGGAAGCGCGGCCCCGGCATGTCCAACGGGATTTGGCCCCGCCTGTTCGAAATCGTCTCCGCGCCTTTCCCGGAGCTGTGCAATTCCCGGCGCTGTGAGCACTGCGCGCGATTTCATCAGGCGGACAAGTTCGGGCCGAAGGCCATCGCCTCTGGCGGCGGCCAATTCATGCAGAAAAGCAAAGGGATACATTCGACTGCCCTTTCGATGGCGACGCCGTCCCTCTTCGGCTCATTTCGTGTCATGACGTTCAACGCCGCGGCCAGAACCATGTTCCGGCGATTTTGCCCGGGAATCTAGGCCGCCGCGGCTATCCAATAGATTGGAACCTTCCGAGCCAGACAGAAGTTCTGCCTGCAAAGGAGGCGATCATGGCCACATCCACGGACCGAAAACCTGCGGCGAAGACAGTCCATGCCTGGACGGAAGCGGGGCTGGACAAGACGCCGGGGTTCGACCCAGCCGCCGCGCCGTCCAGGACCGACGCTGAGGCGGCGGATACACCCAATGACGCCGGGCAACCACCTCCCAAACGACAGTCGCGGTTCAAGAACCAAGCAAGCTTTGCCAATGCGATGCGGCCGATGGAGAACCGAGCCGACATACTGCCCGGCAACAACTGGCCCGTCTTGGTGATTGCCATAGCCGTGCTCGTGGCAGCTGCGGTCTTCATACTCGCCGCCATTCTTCGCTAAGGCGTGAACTGATAAACCGGCCCGATGCGCTCTCGGTTCATGCGTTCGCGAACTCGATTGACGACGATGCTCTCAAGTCTTTCGTTAGCTTTCCGGCTAACATTCATTGACGGTTTGCCCCCGTTATAATGAGCTTCATGGCTAACCAATCGATGCAACTCGACCACATTTTCAGGGCCCTCTCCGACGCGACCCGTCGGGCGATAGTCGTGCGGCTATGTGAGGGTGAGGCGTCTGTCGGAGAACTGGCGAAGCCGTTCGAAATGGCGCTGCCGAGCCTGATGAAGCACATCGGCATTCTAGCGAGCAGCGGCCTCGTTACGTCCGAAAAG
The DNA here is from genome assembly GCF_040318715.1 of Mesorhizobium sp. M1050. Taxonomy (NCBI): domain Bacteria; kingdom Pseudomonadati; phylum Pseudomonadota; class Alphaproteobacteria; order Hyphomicrobiales; family Phyllobacteriaceae; genus Mesorhizobium; species Mesorhizobium sp. M1050. The sequence continues at coordinate 12,504 of NZ_JAMYMV010000053.1, forward strand.
AACGGGCGCGTCAGGACGTGCTCGTTGCAGACGGAAGCAAACTGAAAGCCAATGCCCCGCAAACGCGTCAAAATGAATCGCCTCTGTCCGCTTGGGCGCTTAATCGAGAGATCGTCCTCTCGCGCGTGATCAACGCGCCACGAGAGCTGGTTTCTGCGCATGGGCTGATCCGCGCCATCTTGCCCAGTGGTTCGGCCCGGCCGGGTCAAGATTAATACGAAATCGATAGATATTCGCGTCGGCGGCGAATGGCGGTTCGAGACCCGCGCCCGACGGCAAGCGATATACGAGCCGTGTGCAATTCCGGCGCATCGAGAGGCCGCACTTGATCGAGTTCAATCACGGCGCCGACAAGACAACGATCCTGGCCTGTTCCGCACCACCATCACGTTCGACGAACAGAGCGACGCAAAGACCGTCATCACTTTGCGACAGTTGCATCCAACGAAGGCTCAGCGCGACGCGGGGATCGGCTTAGGCGCGGCCGAATTTCGGCTATCAGACTCTCGACAAGCGAAAGCAGCACGGCCATTTAGCGACATCGGACAAATCTTCCACGCCCTGGCGTTCAAGCTTTCTTTTGTCAGGTTCTGGTCTGGCCTTTACCCTGCGGATGTTTGCGGCCGCCTTCCATTCGGGAAAGGTCTTTTTTCGTACATAGCAGCCTGGGCCGTGCAGGATCGGAGATGTCGATCTTGTCCCAGGGAATGCGATAAAAGCCGCCGCCGCGGCGTAGCCGGAATAGGTCGAGAACCGCAGCGCCTATGGCTGAAGCGGAGAGACGCTCGAATGCGGCATAGATACCGACATGGAACTCTATAATCGCGAGATCGTCCCCATCCTGTTCGGCGCATATCTCCTCGATATAGCCGATGCTCTCCCCGCGCTGCGAAAGCACGCGTCGCCCGGCAAGCTGTTCGAGATTGACGGTCGTCATCAGCCCGCTCCCGGGATGCGGCCAATGACGTGGTCCCGCAGCCAGTTCTGCCAATCGAAGATTGCCGTCTCGCGCACATCGATGTCGAACTCAATATCGACGCCAATGTCGCGCACCTTGTTCCAGGCGATCCGATGCGGCTCGCCATGGTCCTTGCCGCCCAGCTTTGCCGCCAATCGCGCCATCCAGCGGCCGGGCCGCCGACCAAGCCGACGCGCCAGGGTGATGGACCCAAGTTCGATCGCAGCCACTCTGGGCGGCTTGCCCGGTCTCAGTTCGGCCACCAGCCCATCGACTTTGCCGATCTTGACCTGCTCGCGGTCGACCACTTGCTTGTCCAGAATGTCGCGCACCAGATCCATCACGTGCCTCCGAATATCTGCAATGGGATGGTCACGACCGCCAGCACGAAACCAAGTGCGATGATGAAGACGACCGCCGCGTTCGAGATCATCCCATTGCGATGCTTGCCCACGTAACGTTCATCGTTCAACAGGAAGAGGAAGGGAATCACGCTCAACGGCAGGCTGGCAGCCGTCAAAGCCATGGAGAAGATCGTCAGCTTCAACGGATCGAGGCCGAAAGCGATCGGCAAGGCGCTGAGGAACAACGACAACGTGTAAACCGTGCTGAAGCCTGGATTGTCGCGCGGCTTCTGGTCTTCGCCCCATGTCCAGCCGAAGCCCTGGGCCACGAGATAGGCTTGCTGCAGCCCGACCTCGAGCGCGGCGCCGAAGCAGGCAATGCCTAGCGAAGCGACAAACAGGACAAAACCCCAGAAGCCGAATACCGGGATCAGCATCAGCGGCAATTGATGGTAGTCGTCCACCTGGTCAATGCCGTGGGCGGGAAGCACGAGAGCGGCAACGATCAGCACACCGATGGAGATCGTGCCGCCAAAGGTCATTCCAAGGAACGCAATAGCGCGATTGGCACCGAGATAACTTCTGTCCCACTGGTCCTCGATGGCGCCCGACGAGTAGAACATGAACAGATAGGGCGAGATCGACGCTCCAAGAATACTGACGGCCATGAACCAGTAATTGGCCCGGTCATGAGCCGGCAGCGTGGGAACCGCGCCCGCCGCGACCTGACCCCAGTCGGGCTTGAGCATCACGGCGCCGGCCACAAAGCACAGTGTGACCAGACCGAGCATCGAAACACCTTTTTCGATAAGGCCGAACGTCCCTTTCCAGAGAAACAACCACGCCAGCAATGCCACCAGCAGCGCCCACCACTGGAAACCGATCCCGGTGGCGAGTTCGAGTGCAATGGCGACGCCGCCGATCTCTGCCGACATGACCATGAAGTTGATCAGCAAGATCGCGAGCAGCGGCCAAAGGAAGACGTTGAAGCCAAATCGCTCGCGAATTCCATCGGCGATGGTGTGATGGCTTATCGCGGCGAACCGACCCGCCATCTCGACGAGAAAGATGATGCAGATCGTCCCTAGAACGACCGCCCAGACCAGCTGGAAATGGAATGCCGCACCGGCCTGAGCTGCCGTAGCCATCGAGCCGATCTCGAGAAAACCGCCAATGCTGGTGACGATACCCAACGCTATTTCGAGCAGCTTTTTCATTGTTGCGGCGCCGAGGATTTGGCGTAGGCGCCCAGCGTCGTGGCGGCTCTTCGCAGGTCCCGCTCCGCTTGTTCAACCTTGCCGCGGTCACGATCCCGTAATCCTGTCTGCGCTCTTGCTGCCGCCGACGACAGCTGCTCGATAGCCTTGATGAGCTCCGCTCGGTCGGAGCCCTCCGGTGAACCGGCCGATCGGATTTGCGCTTCGGCATCGGACCAGATGTGGCTGACGGATTGCAATGTCAGCGACGTGTAGTTCCGGGGTGCCGCTCCAGCAAGCCAGGCTTCCAAGACCACCGATGCCGTCTGTGCGGCGGAGGCCGCAGTTCTCGACTGCTGGTATACCTGGTCTGTCGAAGACGTGCATGCGGTCAACGTCGTAGCAATCAACATAACGCATAGAGAGCGAAGTCGACCTTGGAATTTACCGGCGGAATATACCTCATGCATTTCTCGCGTTGCTGCAACACGATTGCCCTCCCCGGCGCGAGACAACTGCGAGTCTGGTATGTTGGATCGCCCGGTATTCATGTCATCGACCCATCCAGCGACCGGCACCTAGCGCGACGCGGCCTCGCCCTTCCTATATTCGTGAATGAGGCCCAGGATCTGCGCCCGGACCAATTCGCGAGCATCAGGCTGGACGAACGGCATCAGCAGTTCGACTTTCTCCTCGACCTCCTTGGGGAGATCCCCTGCAGGATCGGTGAGACTGGTCTCATATTCGTAAAGGTTATCCGACAGCTTTCTGTCGATATCTGACAAGATGCCCATCGCGTCCGCTCCGGTCGTGCTCAGCGTCGTGTTTCAATCGCTGACCAAAGGAAATGTTCCCACGACGGCGCCTGCCGCGCGTCGCATGCGCTTCGAGACATCGCCATTCAAGGCTCTGCTCGAAAGAGGTTGCGGCTTCGCAGAGCCAGCGGGAACAATTGGTCGCGGGTCGGGTTTGTTTAGTCTTCGTGCAAGGATGACTGGCATGAAACCCGCCGTAACCGATCACATTGAGATAAAGAAATATGACCATCCAACCGGCGGCTGGGGGTCGCTTCGGTCCCTGGTTCGCAAGGCGCGCGGCGAAGGCCTTTTGCTTTCAGGGATATGGAGCACGCTGCTCAAGCAGAACAAGGCGGACGGTTATATGTGTGTTTCCTGCTCGTGGGCCAAACCGGCCCAGCCAAGGCCTTTCGAATTCTGCGAAAACGGCGCCAAGGCAACGATGTGGGATCAGACGAAGCTGCGTTGCGAACCTTCTTTCTTCGCAGAGCACAAAGTGACGGAGCTGCTCGACTGGCCTGATCACGATCTGGAAAAGCAGGGCAGGCTTACCGATCCGCTGCGGTATAATCCCGTCAGCGACCGCTATGAGCCGGTTGCTTGGGATCGTGCGTTCCGTGAGATCGCCACAGAGCTGCGGCGACTCGATCCGAAATCGGTCGTCTTCTACACCTCCGGTCGAGCCTCGCTGGAGGCTTCCTTCATGTATCAGCTCTTCGCGCGAATCTACGGTTCATCCAACCTGCCGGACTCTTCCAACATGTGCCACGAATCCACTTCGGTGGGTTTGCCGGAGTCTATCGGCTCCCCTGTGGGCACCGTACAACTCGACGACTTCGCGAAATGCGACATGATGTTCTTCTTCGGCCACAACACCGGCGTAACCGCGCCTCGGCTGCTGCATCCATTGCAGGAGGCACGTCGACGCCAGGTGCCGGTGTTCACCTTCAATCCTTTGCCGGAAAGAGGACTAAAACGGTTCAAAAACCCGCAAAATCCCGTCGACATGCTGTCACCCGGCCCGGGAACCAAGATGTCCAGCGACTTCTTTCAAATCCGCGGCGGCGGCGACATTGCCGCCATGACCGGCATTGCAAAGGCTCTGCTGGCGCTCGACGACGCTGCGCGTGAACGCGGCAATCAGCGGCTCCTGGATGTCGATTTCATCACCGAACATACGCATGGCTTCGCCGATTTCGAAGCCTATCTGCGCGCCGCCCGCTGGGATGAGATTGTCGGCCGGTCAGGCATTGCGCAGGCCGATCTGGAGCATGTCGCAGAAGTCTACAGTCTTTCGAAGGCGGTGATCGGCAATTACGGCATGGGCCTGACGCAACACAGGCATGGCACCGAGAACGTCCAGATGCTGTGCAACCTGCTGCTGATGCGCGGCAATATCGGAAAACCCGGCGCCGGCATCTCGCCCCTGCGCGGCCATTCCAATGTCCAGGGCCAGCGCACGGTCGGCATAACCGAGAAACCCGAACTCGCTCCATTAGACAAGTTCGCCGAGTTCTATGGCTTCCAGCCACCGCGCCAGAAAGGCCTCGACACCGTGGAGACCTGCGAGGGCGTCATCGGCGGATCGGTGAAGGGCTTTATCGCTTTGGGTGGCAATTTCGTCCGTGCTGTGCCCGAGACCGGCCTGATCGAAAAGCATTGGCGTCGACTTAGCCTGCATGTCGAGATCGCGACCAAGCTTAACCGCAGCCACTCTTTCCGGGGGCGGTTACCTATCTGCTGCCCTGCCTGTCGCGGCTCGAACGAGATCGCGAGGCGAGCGGTGACCAGACGGTTTCGGTCGAAGATTCGACCGCCTGCATACACGGCTCCTTTGGCTCGCGGCCTCCTGCTTCGCCAAATCTGCTCTCGGAGCCGAAGATCGTTGCGGAACTCGCCATGGCTACGGTGCCCGGCAGGAGTTCAATTCCCTGGGACCAATGGGTTGCCGACTATTCCCGTATCCGTGATGAGATCGAGCGGTGCTACCCCCAGCATTTTCGCGACTTCAACAAGCGGTTTCTCACCCCGGGCGGCTTCCACCGCGACATCAAGGCGTCGAATCGCGTGTGGGAGACGCCCAACAAGAAGGCCAATTTCAAGTTGCCGACCATGCTCGAGGCAAATCCCGACATCGACCTTTCCGGCGATCGGGTGCTGACGCTGATCACCGTGCGTTCCAATGACCAGTTCAACACCACCGTCTACGGCTACAGTGACAGATTGCGCGGCATCCATGGCACGCGCATGGTGCTGTTGATGAACGAGGCGGACATCCGGCGTTTCGGCCTGCGCGCGGGCCAGGATATCACTCTCGAAACCCATGCCCATGATGGTGTAGAGCGGCGCGTTCACGGCCTACGCGTGACGCCTTATTCGATTCCCGAGGGCAATTGCGCCGGCTACTATCCGGAACTCAACCCACTGGTCCCGCTCTGGCACCGGGCCAAGAAGGCTCATGTCCCAGCCGGAAAGTCGGTACCGGTGCGGATTGTTTCTTGAGGCATCCAAGCCGGGCGACACTTTGAGCAGCGCGAGGTCTCGTTCAGCAGTCGGCACTAGACACGAGCCGTCAGGCGCTCTGGCTGCGTTCGACGAACTTGTTGAAACGGCTGGCGTTACCGCCACCCGTTTCTTCCTGGAAAAGGAAGGCCAGATCATTCTCGTCGAAAATCCGGAAGAACTCGTCCCATTCGATGGGCTCCAGCGTTTCCTCCGGCTCGCCAAAGTCAATCCGCAGGATACCGCCCTTGCCCGAGGTGCGTATCACGGCAGGGCGGCCGCCTCTGTCGCTGACCCATTGGCGGATTTCGTCATGATCGGTCGTCGTCCTTGCTTGTGACATTGAAATCTCCGTTCGGTTCCCAAGGTTAGCAACCGGGCCTTCCCTCGCCGATTTTCACACCATCAATCCCGATAATCGGATGATTGGTGGCGCGCCGTAACGGGCCGATCGCTGGGCTCTAACATCGAAGAGCCTGCAATGTTCCAGCGTGCGCTTGGCGTACCGCGGATCGATCTTTGTTGATGCTCAGGGAACAAAGCTTTTGCGAAAAAGTTCGGAACGCCAAGGCGGGTTTGCGTGAGGAGTTGTCGTGAGACGCATATTGGTCACCGGCGGCTGTGGCTTTATCGGCCGACATGTCGCCCAAGAACTCATTGAGCACGATTACGCAGTTTGTATTTTCGACGCGCTGCTGGACCAGGTGCATGGCGGGGAAACGGTAAGCATTCCGGCCGGAGCCGAGCTGATCAGGGGCGACGTGCGCGACCGTGATGCGCTCGCCGGTGCGCTGCAGGGCGTCGATGCCGTCATTCATCTAGCAGCTGAAGTTGGTGTCGGTCAGTCGATGTATGAGATCGCCCGCTATGTCGGCACCAACGATCTCGGCACCGCTGTCCTGCTCGAAGCACTGATCAGACACCCGGTCCAACGGATCGTTGTCGCTTCGTCCATGAGCGTCTACGGCGAGGGTCTCTATGCGTCGCCGGACGGCCGGCGCGTCGGCAATGCGCGGCGGCGGCCGGAAAGCGTCAGGAACGGGCAATGGAATCCCTTGTCGGCGGAGGGCGACGTCCTGTCGCCGCTGCCGACGGACGAGGAAAAGCCGGTCGACCTCGCCTCGATCTACGCCCTGACCAAATACGCGCAGGAACGCGCGGTGCTGATCTTCGGCGAAGCCTATGACATCGATGCGGTGGCGTTGCGGCTGTTCAATGTCTTCGGCGCCGGGCAGGCGCTGTCAAATCCCTACACCGGGGTACTCGCCAATTTTGCCTCGCGGCTGGCCAATGGCCAACGGCCGATGATATTCGAAGATGGCGAGCAGAAGCGCGACTTCGTGCATGTGCGCGATGTCGCCCGCGCCTTTCGGCTCGCGCTGGAACAACGCCAGGCGCGCGGCCATGTCATCAATGTCGGCAGCGGGCGCGCCTATGCCGTCAGCGAGGTCGCCCGGCTGCTGGCCGATGCGATGGATGTGCCGGAGCGCTCGCCGGAAATCCTTGGCAAGGCACGCTCGGGCGACATTCGAAACTGCTTTGCTGACATCTCGAAAGCACGCGATCTGCTCGGCTTTGAACCACGGCTGCAGCTGGAGAATTCCCTGGATGAGTTTGTCGCATGGGTGCGCGGCACGGTCGCAATCGACCGCGGCGCCGACATGAGACGCGAACTGGAAGAGCGGGGGCTGGTATCATGACGTCCGACTTGCGCAACCCTCGCGAAGCCCACGTCGCGATTGTCGGCGGCAGCGGCTTCATCGGCTCGAACCTCGCCGACAGCCTGCTGTCCGACGCGACCCCGGTTCTGATCATCGACAATTTCAGTCGCCCCGGTGTCGAACAGAACCTGGCATGGCTGAAGCAGAAGCATGGCAATCGCATCGCCGTGGAAACCGTCGACGTCCGGGACGCGGACGCCTTGCTGCCGCTTGTGGCGAATTCGGCGGCTGTATTCCATCTTGCCGCGCAGACGGCCGTGACCACGAGCCTCGTGCAGCCGAGCGAAGACTTCGACATAAATCTTCGGGGAACATTCAACGTTCTCGAAGCCGCCCGTCGAAGCGACCGATGCATCCCGGTGATCTTCGCCAGCACCAACAAGGTTTATGGCGGGCTCCCCGACATCGCGGTGTTGGAGGAGGATAACCGTTGGGTGCCTAGTGATCCCGCTATCCGTGCCAACGGCATCGGCGAGAACCGCGGCCTGGATTTCTGCACACCCTATGGCTGCTCCAAAGGCGCGGCCGATCAATATGTGCTCGATTATGCCAAATCCTACGGGCTGCCGACCGTTGTGCTGCGGATGAGTTGCATCTATGGGCCGCATCAGTTCGGCACTGAGGATCAGGGCTGGGTGGCGCATTTTCTGCTGAGCGCCTTGTCCGGCCGCCCCATCACGATCTACGGCAACGGCAACCAGGTGCGCGACATCCTTCATGTTTCCGATGCCGTTGCGGCCTATCGCGCGGCACTTGCCCGGATCGAGGAGGCCAGCGGACAGGCATTCAATCTCGGTGGCGGACCAAAAAACGCGATCAGCCTGCGCATGCTGCTGGAGGAGATCAGCGGCATCACCGGCCGCGACGTCTCGATCCGCTATGAGCGCGAACGCACCGGCGACCAGCCGTTCTTCGTTGCCGACACACGTCGGATCGAAATGACGCTCGGCTGGAAAGCGGCGGTCTCCTGGCGCGAAGGGGTCCGCCATCTCGCCGATTGGCTGCGGCGCAATCGCCTCGAACCGCAGCCTGAGCCTGCGAGGTGCGTGGCATGAGAGTAGCCCTTGTCAATCCGTTCTGGACCTATGAGGAGAGCATCTACTTCGGCTGCCGTCAGCCGCACTTGCCGCTCGAACTGGGCTATTCGAAAGCGATGCTTGAGGCCGATGGCCACGACGTGCTGATGCTGGACGGCCAAATCCAGCAGCTGGACAACAGCCAGCTTGCCGCGCGTGTCGCTGACTTCGGGCCGGCCATGACCGTGATCAGCACCGCGCCGACTTATCTGTTCTGGCGTTGCGCCCCACCTGAGTTGCGCGTGCCGGCCGATTTCCTCAACCGTCTCGCCGGCCGTGGCGGCCGCACCGTCGCGGTCGGCCCGCATGGCTCGGCGACACCGGCACCAACGCTGCGCAAGCTTGGGGCCGATATCGTCGTGCGCGGCGAATGCGAGGAGGTCGTCGCGGAACTTGGCCGACGCGACGACTGGAGCGCGGTTGCGTACACCGCATATCTGCAAAATGGTGAACTTGCCGGCGACGGCCTCGTCCACGCCAGCCCCTTTGTCCACCATGCCCCGCTCGAATGGCCGTCCGACTGGCTCGCCGGCCATACTCATCACCATCATCGCTTCGATGAGAAGCAGTTTGGTTTAGGTGCCGAAGTCGAGGCTTCGCGCGGTTGCCCCTACAATTGCAGCTTCTGCGCCAAGATCGATTTCCGCGATGCGTATCGGCGCAGGAACCACGATGCAGTGACGGCGGAAATTGATCGGCTGATCGCTCAGGGTGTTGGCTATATCTACTTCATCGATGAGATTTTCCTCCCGCAGAAGGCGCTGCTGGAAGCGCTTGTGGATCGCGATGTCAAATTCGGTGTCCAGACCCGCATCGATCTTTGGAAACCCGAGCTCCTGGAGCTGCTTGGCGCCGCTGGTTGTGTCTCGATCGAGGCAGGGCTCGAAAGCCTGACGATGGAAGGACGCGCCATGCTGGCGAAGCGCTGCCGGCTGGGAACCGAGGAATTGGCCGCATTGCTTGTCGACGCGCGGCGTCATGTCCCCTTCGTTCAAGCCAATCTCATCGGATCAGTCGAAGATGATCCGGCTCTGGTCGAATATTGGCGAAAGCATCTCATCGACCGCGGCGTCTGGGCAAACGAACCGGTGCCGCTCTATCCCTATCCCAGTTCACCGAGCTATCGCGAGCTCTGGGGTGACCCCGACGACTTAGCCTGGGAGCGCGCGCACGAGCATTATCTCGCCTCGTTCGGCACCTTTAGCGACATCCAGGAAAAGCATCCTCGTGCGCTAACCGAATTGGAGGCCGCATGTTGCAGTCACTGATCCCGCGCCAGCGACGCATCCTGATGACGGTCGACGCCGTCGGCGGCGTCTGGCGTTATGCGCTCGACCTGACGCGTGAACTGATCACCGGCGGCGATAGTGTCGTTCTTGCCGGGCTTGGCCCCAAGCCATCCGCCGAGCAGGTCGAGGAAGCCGACACCGTCGCGGAGCTGGTATGGCTCGAGACTCCGCCAGATTGGATGACCCGCAACGAGGCCGACCTGGACGGGCTGCCACAGGAGCTGTGCGCCCTCGTTCGTGACTACGCCATCGATCTCGCCCACCTCAACGCGCCGGCACAGGCAGTAGGGCTCGATCTCCCCTGCCCGGTCGTGGCGGTGTCGCATTCATGTGTGGTGACATGGCTGCGTGCGGTGAAGGCACAGGATGCCGGCGGCGAATGGACCTGGCAGAGGGACCGCAACAGAACCGGTTTCGATCGCGCGAACGCGGTGATTGCGCCCAGCCGAAGCCATGCCGCCATGCTTGAAGCCTGCTACGGACCAATTCCCGGCCTCAGCGTCGTCAACAACGGCACCCGGCCCGGCCCGGTGGCCGCGAGGCGGGAAGCCGTTGTCTTCGCCGCCGCGCGCTGGTGGGATGAAGGCAAGAATTCAGTCACCCTCGACCACGCAGCATCGCTGATCCGCTGGCCCGTTTTTGCTGCCGGGTCCGTTCACGGTCCCGATGGGCAAGTAGCCCATTTCAGCAACGTTGCAGCCCTGGGTTCGATCGGACATCAGGAAGTCCGTTTGCTGATGGCGCGAGCCGCCGTCTTCGTGTCGCCGTCGGTTTACGAACCTTTCGGGCTTGCCGCTCTGGAGGCTGCAACATCGGCAACACCGCTCGTGCTGGCGGATATTCCTACCTATCGCGAATTATGGGACGGGGCGGCACTGTTCTACAATGCCAGCGATCCGCATGACCTCGCCAAATGTGTCGACGGTCTGTGTTGCGACGATCAACATAGGAAACGGCTCGGCCAGGCCGCTGCACGCCGTGCCCGCAGGTTCTCGCTTGCAAAACAAGCCGCCGCCATGCGCGACATCTACGGCCGCTCGGCTCTATCCGTGGCGGAACATTGACGATGCGCTTCCTGTTCTACACTCACTCCGTCGTCTCCGACTGGAATCATGGCAACGCCCATTTCCTGCGGGGCGTCATGCGCGAGCTCATTGCCTGCGGACACAAGGCGTTTGCGCTGGAACCGGCGGACGGCTGGAGCCGCTCTAATCTGCTGGCGGAGAAAGGTCCGTTCGCGGTCGAACGCTTCCGAAAGGACTTTCCCGAGCTGGTGCCGGTTACATATGGGGATGCCTTCGATCACGAAAGCTGGCTGTCGGATGCCGACGTGGTCATCGTCCACGAGTGGACGGACCCTCGACTTGTCGCGGAGATCGGGAAGGTGCGGGCGAGAAGGGGCAATTTCACGCTTTTGTTCCACGACACGCACCATCGTGCGGTTTCCGCCACGCAGTCGATCTCGGCGCTACGGTTGGAGCACTATGACGGCGTGCTCGCCTTCGGTGAGGCGCTGCGCGAGACCTACCTCCGCACCGGCTGGGGCAAGCGTGCGTTCACCTGGCATGAGGCAGCGGATGAGCGACTGTTCCAGCCGCACCCCGAAGTCGACTCGAGATCCGACATCATCTGGATCGGCAACTGGGGCGACGATGAGCGCAGCGCCGAAATTCAGGAGTTCCTCGTCAACCCGGTGCGCGAACTTGGCTTGTCCGGCACCGTTCACGGCGTCCGTTATCCGCGAGAAGCGCTCGCCGATCTTGCCGCCGCGGGGCTCCGCTACGAGGGCTGGATCGCCAACGCGGACGTGCCGAAGGCTTTCGCGGAACATCGCCTCACCGTCCACATTCCCCGGCGGCCCTATCGGGAGAGCCTGCCGGGAATACCAACGATCCGCATGTTCGAGGCACTCGCCTGCGGCATCCCGCTCATTTCGGCCCCGTGGAGCGACGTGGAAGAACTCTTCAGACCAGGCACAGACTTTCTTTTCGCCCACGACGGATCAGAGATGCGCCGTCACCTTCGCGACGTACTGAACGACGCGGAGCTGGCCGCCTCGCTGACAAGGTCCGGCCTCGAAACCATCCGCGCGCGACACACTTGCCGCCACCGGGTGCGCGAATTGTTCGACGTGCTCGCCGAATGCGGGCGTCATCAAGCCAACAATCCAGTCGTCGCTGAGGAGGCCCTTGCATGAAGATGGCATTTTACGGATCGAGTCTGCTGTCGTCCTATTGGAACGGCGCGGCGACCTATTATCGCGGACTGCTCAAGGCACTGTCGCGACTGGGTTACCAAATTACCTTTTATGAACCGGACGCATATGACAGACAGAAAAACCGCGACATGGATGCACCGGACTGGTGCAACGTCGTCGTTTACGAAGCGACCGCCAATGCGCTTGTGCAGGTTGCGGCGCGCGCAGCCGAAGCCGACATCGTCGTCAAGGCGAGCGGCGTAGGCTTCGAGGATGATGCGCTGCTGCGCGCCGTGCTCGACAACGCCCGCGCCGATGCCCTTACCGTATTCTGGGATGTCGACGCCCCGGCGACCCTCGGTCAATTGCGTGCCGAGCCGGATCACCCGCTTCACCACGCGCTGCGGCAAATTGATCTGGTCCTCACCTATGGCGGCGGCGATCCGGTCGTCTGGGCCTACCGCACGATGGGTGCGACCGAGTGCGTGCCGATCTACAATGGACTCGATCCGGAGACGCATCATCCCGTCGCCAGAGACAACCGTTTCGTCTGCGATCTCGCGTTCCTCGGCAACCGTCTGCCGGACCGAGAAACGCGGGTCGAGGCGTTTTTCCTAGATCCAGCCGCCAAGCTCGCCGGGCAGCGCTTCCTGCTCGGCGGGTCGGGCTGGGGCGACAAACCGCTTCCGGCCAATGTCTCATGGCTCGGCCATGTCGGAACGCGGGATCACAACGCTTTCAATGTCACACCAAAGGCGGTGTTGAACATCAGCCGTGACAGCATGGCAGCGAACGGCTTCTCGCCAGCCACGCGCGTTTTCGAGGCCGCGGGCGCGGGCGCCTGCCTGATCTCGGATGCCTGGCTCGGAGTCGAATTGTTCCTGACTCCCGGCGAGGAAATCCTGATGGCGCGCGATGGCGATGATGTCGCCGAAATCATGGCCACCCTGACGGTCGAACGGGCAAAGGCGATCGGCGCAGCCGCGCTTCGCCGCGTCTTGGCTGAACACACCTATGCGCTGAGGGCTGCCGTGGCCGACGCGGTGTTCAAACGGCATTTCGAACATCCCACCGTGGAGGCAGCGGAATGAGGAAACGGCTCGACATCGTCTTTCTCGGCCTGTCGCTGTCTTCATCGTGGGGAAACGGCCACGCCACGACGTTTCGAGGGCTGCTAAAAGGCCTTCACGAACTCGGTCATCGCGTCACTTTCCTGGAGCGCGAGACACCCTGGTACGCAAACCATCGCGATCTTCGCGATCCCGATTTCTGCACATTGCGCTACTATGAAACAACCACCGAGCTTCATCGCAACTATGCCCGCGAGCTGCAGCGGGCCGACGTCGTGGTCGTTGGCTCCTTCGTTCCGGAGGGAAAGGCGGTTATCGACATTCTGGCTGCACTTTGCGTCGGGCAATTCTGCTTTTATGACATTGATACGCCGGTGACGCTTGCCAAGCTCGTCGAAGATGACTGCGACTATCTGAGCAAGCGGCAGGTACCCTATTTCGATATCTATTTCTCTTTCACTGGCGGGCCGACGCTTGCCCGTCTCGTCACGGACTTTGGTGCGCGGCGGGCCGAGCCGCTCCATTGCTCCGTCGATCCGGCACGGCATCATCGAACCGGAAACGCAGTCGACTGGGATCTCGGCTATCTTGGGACTTACAGCTCGGACCGGCAGATGGCATTGGAGGCGCTGCTGCTCGAACCGGCGCGCCAGATGCCGGACAAACGCTTTGTCGTCGCCGGTTCGCAATATCCGCCGGATACGGCCTGGCCGGACAATGTCGAACGCATCGAGCATTTGGCGCCCACCGATCATGCTGAGTTCTACAGCCGCCAACGCTACACGCTGAACCTGACCCGCCAGTCGATGATCACGGCTGGATGGTCGCCGAGCGTAAGGCTTTTCGAGGCAGCCGCTTGTGGCACGCCGATCATCAGCGATCGCTGGCGGGGGCTTGAGAGCTTCTTCCCCAAATCGACGATCCACACCGCCGCTCGATCTCAAGACGTGATCGAGATCCTGTGCGGCCGATCGGAGCGTGCCAGGCTCAGCATGGCCATGAAGGCGCAAGCCCTTGTACTGGCGTCACATACCGGCGCGGCAAGAGCTCGCGAATTGGTTTCGCTGTTGACCCGGTCGAGGCAGGAACCTCCGGTCCTGGACATCGGGAGTGCAGCATGATTGGCAGACAGGAGAAAATCGTGACGCGGCAGTCAAAAACAAAGGCGCGGCGGACGCCGACGGTGCTCGTCGCCGGCGGCGCGGGTTTTGTCGGTTCGCATCTTAGCGAGAAGTTGATCGAGTGCGGCTACCGTGTGATCTGCGTCGATAATTTCCTGACGGGCCGCATGGAGAACATCCGACCGATCATGAATCATTCGCGCTTCCGGTTGGTGGAGCAGGATATTTGCCGATCTTTGAAACTGGGGGAACCAGTCGAGCGCATCTTCAACCTGGCCTGCGCCGCATCGCCGCCGCGCTACCAGGCGGACCCGATCCATACCACCCGGACCTGCGTGATCGGGACACTGAACCTGCTTGATCTCGCCGCTCGAAATAACGCTCGTTTCCTGCAAGCTTCGACCAGTGAGGTCTATGGCGATCCAGAGCAGCATCCGCAAAGGGAAGACTATCTCGGCCATGTGAACTGCACAGGCCCGCGCGCCTGTTACGATGAGGGCAAGCGAACGGCGGAAACTCTCTGCTTCGATTATCTGAGGGCGGGCAAGGCCGACACGCGCGTCGCGCGGATTTTCAACACCTATGGTCCGCGAATGGATCCGGCCGATGGCCGCATCGTCTCGAACCTTATCGTGCAAGCTCTTGAAAGGCGACCGCTGACGATATTCGGCGATGGCAAGCAGACCCGATCCTTCTGCTTCGTCACCGATTTGGTGGATGGCCTGCTTAGGCTCATGGATGCCGAGCCCAATCCACGCCAGCCAGTCAATCTTGGCAATCCGGGAGAATATACCATCCTTGAGCTGGCCAAACTGGTCAGCGAAATGGCCCGCATCAGGCCCGCTCTGAAGTTCCTGCCTTTACCGCAGGATGATCCTCGCCGGCGGCAGCCCGACATATCCCGCGCAAAGGCACTTCTCGGCTGGTCGCCCAAGGTACCGCTCCGGCATGGCTTGGTGCAAACGATTGCCTATTTCGCCGAGCTTGAGACAAGCCGGATGGATGGCCCGATGACGCCGATCGCCAAAACCATCCCTCCCTCTCTGGGCAAGCTGCAGGATCTGCCGGCCTGAGCCCGTCTTATCGCCTGCAAGCTCCTCGGCGTGCAGGCGTGGGCCTGGCGGATTTCATGGTTCACTTTTTTCACGAACACGGAACATCCTGCCGGACTTGGGGTTGAGCCATAGGACCTGGCATGGAGAGCCTTGCTGTGCAGCCAAAACGATCCGCCAAAGACTTAGAGCAGGTGGCCGCCCAGGAGACGGCCGCCTTTCTGCGAAGAGCCTCGATTACTTATCTCGAATGTTGCGTTAGCCTGATGATGACGCACCTCGAACGTGAGGAAGTGGCTGCCATTCTCGAGCAGGAAGCCGACATGCTGCGAAACCTCGATTGAGACTGGCTGCTGTTGGTCCGCTCAAAGCGACCGATTTTGGGGCGGCTGGCGTAAGCTTTGTAATTATTCCGTATCGCAAGGAACATTCGGGCGCGCAGACAGTTCGGCCATGGAACTTACCTCAACAGCACATGGCGGCAGTTTCGTGGAATCAAAAAAGGTTCGGATTGCTATAGCCGGGGTGGGCAATTGCGCGTCTTCCCTAGTCCAGGGTCTCACATACTATCGAGACGCCAGAGGCAACGAGCCGATCCCGGGCCTCATGCATGCTGATCTCGGCGGCTATCACGTCGATGACATCGAGGTGGTCTGCGCTTTCGACATCGCCAAGGGCAAGGTGGGCCGCGATGTCGCGGAAGCCATCTACACCGCACCCAACAACACATTCCGCTTTGCCGACGTGGCAAAAACAGGCGTTCGCGTCGAGCGCGGCCCGACGCTTGACGGCATCGGCAAATATTTGCGCGATCAGATCGAGGAGGCGCAAGAGCCGGTCGCCGACGTCGGCGCACAGCTTCGGCAAAGCGGCGCCGACGTGCTGATCTCATACCTGCCGGTCGGATCCGAGGAAGGAACACGCTTCTACGCCGAATGCGCGCTTGAAGCCGGCTGTGCCTTCGTCAACTGCATTCCTGTTTTCATTGCCTCACGGCCGGAATGGCGCCTCCGCTTCGAACAGCGCGGTCTGCCGCTGGTCGGCGACGACATCAAAAGCCAGGTCGGCGCGACGATTGTCCACCGTTTGCTTGCCAATTTGTTCCGCGAACGCGGCGTCCGCATCGACCGCACCTATCAGCTCAATTTCGGTGGCAACACCGACTTCCTCAACATGCTGGAACGAGAACGACTGGAATCGAAAAAGATCTCCAAGACGCAATCCGTGACGAGCCAGATCGATGTACCGCTCGAAGCCGGCAATATCCATGTCGGTCCAAGCGATCATGTGCCTTGGCTTACCGATCGCAAGTGGGCCTATATCCGCGTCGAGGGCACGACTTTCGGCGGCGTGCCGCTCAATGCCGAGCTGAAGCTGGAAGTGTGGGACTCGCCAAATTCGGCCGGAGTCGTGATCGATGCGGTGCGCTGCGCCAAGCTGGCACTCGACCGAGGCATAGCCGGCGCCCTGACCGGACCCTGCAGCTACTTCATGAAGTCGCCACCCGAGCAGTTCACAGACGCCGAGGCTCGGCTGCGCACGCTTTCCTTCATCGCCGGCAGGGACGAGCCGATGCTCGATGCCGCGGAATGACGACCACGTTCTTCCTGATCCGCCACGCGGCGCATGACCATGTCGGCGACTATCTTGCCGGACGCATGGCGGGAATTCGCCTTGGCGCGACGGGCAAGGCCCAAGCCCTGCGCCTGGCCCGCCGCATGGCAAGCGAGCCTATTGCAGCCGTCTTTTGCAGCCCGCGCGAGCGCACGCAGGAGACTGCGGATCCGGTTGCTGTCCTTTGCGGCACCGGGACCTGCATTGTCTGTGAGGAACTCGACGAAATCGACTTCGGCGTCTGGTCGGGCAGGACCTTCGAGGAATTGAGCCGCGACGCCGCCTGGCGACGATGGAACGACCACCGACAGGAGGCGATGACGCCTAGCGGCGAAACCATGCTGGACGTCCAGCGCCGTATTGGTTCGCTGATCGAGCGCCTTCGCAAACGCCACCAGAACAAGGCCATCGCACTGGTAAGCCACGCCGATGTGATCAAGGGCGCCGTCTGCGGCGTGCTTGGCCTGTCACCGGGAGACTGTTTTCGCTTCGACATCGATCCCGCTTCGATCACGACAATCGTCTCCGGCGACTGGGGCTCTAAGCTGATCCGCTTGAACGAAGCGGCCTGATGAGGACAGCCAGATGCGGATGGTCATTTTTGGTCTCACCGTCACGTCCTCATGGGGAAACGGGCATGCCACGCTGTGGCGCGGGCTGATCCGTGCCCTTGGCGGGATGGGATGGTCGGTCACATTTTTCGAACACGACACGCCCTACTACGCCCGAACGCGCGATCTCCACCATCTCGACGGCGGCGATATCGTTGTCTATCCCGACTGGGAGGTCATCCGCCAGATCGCCGAACACGCGATCGAGCAGGCAGACGTCGTGATCGTCACCTCCTACTGCCCCGACGCAGTCGACGCTTCACTTCTGGCCCAAAGCGCATGTCGCGGCTTGAAGGTATTCTATGACCTGGATACGCCCGTTACGCTTGCCCGCATCGAACAAGGTGAACTTCCGCCTTATTTCGGACCCGAGGGCCTTAGAGATTTTGACCTTGTCCTGAGCTATACCGGCGGAACCGCAATCGACGCGCTCAAGACAACTCTGGGCGCGCGCCTCGTCATGCCGCTCTATGGCCATGTCGATCCCGAGCGGCACCGGCCGGCGGAGGCCAGGGCCGAATTTGCCGGAGATCTGTCCTACCTCGGAACCTACGCGGCGGACCGTCAGGCCGGTATGGAAAGGCTGCTCGTCCGCCCGGCCTTGCGCCTGCCCGAGCGCCGCTTCGTCATCGGCGGCGCACAATATCCACTGGAGTTTCCGTGGAGCGAAAACATCTTCTTCGTCAGGCACCTGCCGCCCGCGGACCATCCGGCCTTCTTCTGCTCCTCCCGCCTGACGCTGAACGTAACACGCGAGGCAATGGCCAGAAGGGGCTGGTGTCCCTCGGGCAGGCTGTTCGAGGCTGCCGCTTGCGGCGCAGCCATCGTCACCGACGCCTGGCCAGGTCTCAGCAGCTTCTTTAAGCCCGGCAGCGAGATCATCGTCGCCGACACCACCGATGATTTGGTCGCCGCGCTCCACTTGCCGGACAGCGATATCGACGAAATCCGGCGCCGCGCCCGCGAACGGGTTCTCGATGAACATACCTCCGCGGTACGCGCCAGGGATCTCGATCGCATCCTGTCGGATGCGCGGCACGGCTCAACGCCGCAGCAGCCGTTGAAGGAAGCAGTCTGATGTTGGGCATCGTGCCTGCCGCCGGGCGCGGCAGCCGCATTCAACCGCTCGGCTTCTCAAAGGAGCTCTTGCCGGTCGGCAGTCGTATCGACGGCGCGGCCGAGCGCCCCTGTGCGGTGAGCGAATATCTGGTGCGCCGCATGGTGCGTGCCGGTACCGACAAGATCTGTTTTATCATCGGATCTGAAAAATCGGATATTCTCGAGTACTACGCGGCCGGGTATGGCGATGCAGTCGCTGTCTTCGTAGTGCAGCCCTCCCCCGTTGGCCTTTGCGACGCAATCTTCCGCGCCGCGCCCCTCGTCGCACAAGACGAGACAGTCCTGATCGGCTTGCCCGATACGATCTGGTTTCCAGAAGAAGGCTTCAGCCGCCTGCCGGATGACAAGCTTTCGTTCCTGCTGTTCCCGGTAGACCGTCCTGAACTCTTCGATGCCGTCATCCTGGAGCAGGACGGCCGGGTGCAGGCAATCCAGGTCAAGCAGCAGGACGCCGCTACAAACTGGATCTGGGGCGCATTCAAGATGCCGGGCCACGTGTTTCACCAGCTTGCGGCGTTGTGGCGCGAAAGAGACCGTTCCGACGAATATATCGGCACGCTTGTCAACGCATATCTGGCAGCCGGGGGCGAAGCCTTCGGCGTCAAGGCAGGCACAGCCTATGTCGACGTCGGCACCTTCAACGGCTACCGCGCGGCGCTTCGGCTGCTGGAGAACAGTACGGCCACGTTGAATATAACTGAGGATCTGCCCCTCTCGCTGTCTGCTCACGCGAAAATGCCGCTTCATCCAGGCGAAGGAGGCTAGCCATGCTCCAGTCCAGCGCTGAAATCCGCCGTCGCATCGATGCCCTCGGCCCATGGTTCCACAACATGGACCTGGCAGGCATCGAAACCGCGCCTGATCATTTCCTCGGCAACTACCCATTGGTGAAATGGCGCAAGTTCGCCGACGCCATTCCTGCCGACCTCTCCGGCAAGGCCGTGCTCGACATAGGCTGCAATGCGGGCTTCTATTCGATCGAGATGAAACGGCGTGGCGCCAGCCGCGTGCTCGGCATCGATTTCGACGAGGCCTATCTGGCGCAGGCGCGCTTTGCCGCAGAGATCGCCGATTGCGACATCGAATTCCAGCTGCTCTCGGTCTACGACGTCGGCATCCTGCGCGAGACCTTCGACATCGTGTTGTTCATGGGCGTGCTTTATCACCTTCGGCACCCCCTGCTTGCCCTCGATCTGGTCCGCGAGCACGTCGCCGGCGATCTGATGGTCTTTCAATCGATGCAGCGTGGCAGCTCCGACCTGCCCCTCCTGGAGCAGAATTACCCCTTCTGGACGCACGATATGTTCGATCGACCGGAATTTCCGAAACTGCATTTCATCGAGCATCGCTACGCCGACGATCCAACCAACTGGTGGATTCCCAATCGTGCCTGCACCGAAGCGATGCTGCGCAGCGCCGGCTTCGAGATCGTGCTGCATCCCGAGCAGGAGGTCTATTTCTGCCGCGCCACAAGCGAACCCGCCGGCGGCGGCGCCGTCTACCCGTCGAAAGGAGACCTTCATGATTGAAGCCGCGATGATCTGGAATGAGCCGAACAACAAGTCCCACTGGGACCCTGAGCTGGACCCCGAATGGCGCCGCTTCGCCGACATGACTATCCTGGCCGCTCAGGCAGTCGCCGTGGCCAACCCGGCGGTGACCAGGGTCCTCGGCGGCATCTCGCCGATCGATGCCGATTTCATGAAGCTGATGAAGCAGTTCGGCGTGCTCGACCATGTCGATGCGGTCGCCGTCCATGGTTTTCCTCTCGACTGGAACCTCTGGCAGATCCAGGAATGGCCCCAGAGGCTTGGCGAGATTTCGACCGTCACCGATCTTCCCGTGTGGGTCAGCGAGGTCGGCGTTTCGAGCTTCGGCGCAGAGGAAATACAGGTCTGGGGTTTGCGCCGGACCGCTGAACTGCTGCTCGGCAATTCGCCACGCATACAATGGTACAGCCTCTATGATCTGCCGCGTGAATGGGGAGCAACGACGCGCCATCGCGAAGCGGAAGGCTCCTCCTATTATCGCCACTTCTACATGGGTCTTCTGCGGCAGGACGGAACACCCAAGCCCGCGCTCGACGAATTCATTCGTCACACTCCCGAAATGGGACTGGCGCAATGGTTCCACTTCGAGGACCCGAGGCTGGATGACGCGGTCGCCTGGATGAAGCGGTTGGGGGTCACGCAGCTGCGTACCGGGCTTTCCTGGGCCGACAGTTTCAGGCCGAACGCCCTGGACTGGTTCGACAGGCAGATGGAGGCGCTTGCCGATTTCGACGTGACCGTAACCTTTTGCTTCACGCCCGAGCACCGCGGAATGATGCCGCATCATACGAGCCCGCCCCTCGTGCCGGAGGAGTTCGCGGAATTCTGCGCGGCGATGATCCGCCGCTACGCCCCCGGAGTGATCGCTTCGCAAGCCAGGGCATTCGGAGCTACGGCTATATGATCATGTCATTGAGCACATGTTCCGCCGCGATGGCGTCCCATGATTTTCCGGCCTGGTCAGGCGGAGGCTCTGGTCCGGCGTTCTGGCGTCGGATCGCTGTTTCCAGGAAGCTTTGGTTCGACCGGACATGACACTCACGATCCTGAATGTCGCCTACCCCCTCGCCGCGACCGGGCCGGACGCGGTCGGCGGAGCCGAACAAGTGCTGTCGATGCTCGACCAGGCGCTGGTACGCGCGGGTCACACGTCCATCGTGGTCGGCTGCCAGGGCTCCAAGGCAGCAGGCATTCTCGTTGAAACGCCTGCCGAGCCAGGCGTGCTCGACGATGCGGCGAAAATCCGGGCACGACAGGCTCATCGCACCGCGATTGCGGCGGCGCGGGCCCGTTGGCCGATCGATGTCGTCCACCTTCACGGCATTGATTTCGACGCCTATCTGCCTGACGATGGCCCGACGCTCGTATCGTTGCACCTGCCGCTCGATTGGTATCCCGCCGACGCCCTGCGCCCGGCGCGCGATGATCTATGGCTGCATGCCGTGT
Organism: Mesorhizobium sp. M1050; assembly: GCF_040318715.1. Lineage (NCBI taxonomy): Bacteria > Pseudomonadati > Pseudomonadota > Alphaproteobacteria > Hyphomicrobiales > Phyllobacteriaceae > Mesorhizobium > Mesorhizobium sp. M1050. The sequence continues at coordinate 34,167 of NZ_JAMYMV010000053.1, forward strand.
CGGCCTCCCAACAGAAGACGGCGCCGCCAGGCGCCATGCTCGTTGCGCCGATTCCAAATGGCGTCGATATCGATCAATTGTACGAAAGGCGATCCAGGCGCGCCTTCGCGCTGGTGCTCAGCCGCATCTGTCCGGAAAAGGGCATCCATCTGGCTCTCGACGCGGCCAAGCAGGCTGGTCTCCCGCTTGCTGTCGCGGGCAAGGTCTATCCCTACGAGACCCACACGCGCTACTTCGACGACGAGGTTCGGCCGCGGCTCGACAGGCAGCGCCGCTTCGTAGGTCCGCTCGGTTTTGCGGCGAAACGCCGGTTCCTCAACGCGGCTCGCTGCCTCGTTATTCCGAGCCTAGCGCCCGAAACCAGCTCGCTTGTGGCGATGGAGGCGCTCGCCTGCGGCACACCGGTGATTGCCTTTCCAAACGGAGCGCTGCCGGATGTGGTCGAACACGGCAGCACCGGCTTTCTCGTCGACAATGTCGACGACATGGCGAAGGCCATCATCGCGTCATCCGACCTCGACCCCGAGACATGCCGCGCCGCGGCACGGCACCGCTTTTCGCTCGATCGCATGGTCTCGTCGTATATCGACACCTATCATGCCCTTGCTCGGCTCGGCACCGGCCACAGCAGCCCTGCAGTGGCGACAGGGTGAGCGGACATGCTGCGCGGCGAGGTGATCGATGATCCCACCGCCCTTGCCGCTCTGGAGCCCCACTGGTGGCGGCTCTGGGCATCCAGCCGGACGGCGACGCCTTTTCAGTGCCCTGCCTGGCTGCTTGCATGGTGGGAAGCATTTGCACCTGGCGAACTGGCGACGATTGCGGTCTGGCGTGACGAGGATTTGGCAGGACTGGCGCCGCTTTATCGGGAACGGGCAATTTCTGGTTCGAGGCTGCTTCCGGTCGGAATCTCCCTGAGCGACTATCTGGACATTCTCTGCCTGCCCGGCATCGAAATGGCTGTTGCCGGCATCATTGCCGACGTGGTTGCCAAGATCGAATGGTCGCAATGGATTCTACCGGACCTGCCGGCCGACGCTGCCGGCCTCGCCATCAGCCATCCCGCGATGGAAGCCAGCGAGGCCGTCAACCATGCGGCTTGTCCCGTACTCGCGATTGCCGGTGACGACCGGCTTGCAGGCTGCGTTCCTTCACGGCGATGGCGACAATTGCGTCGCGCGTACAGAGCCGCTTGCGGGCGCGGCCGTGTCTCGGTCTGGCCGGCACAGAACGATCCCCGATTGTTCCTCGATCATCTGGTTCGCCTGCACGGCGCGCGCTGGGCCGGTTATGGTGACGGCGTGCTGAACGGCCCCAATGTCAAAGAGTTCCATAGCCACGCACTGCCCCCGCTCGCCGCGCATGGTCTTGTCCGATGCTGGCTCATAGCCATCGACGACCAGGTCATAGGTGCCTATTACGGCTTTCACCATCGTCAGCGCGCCTATGCCTATCTTGGCGGTTTCGACCCAGACTATGCCGAGGTCAGTCCCGGCGCGATCCTAATCGGCCACGCCATAACCGAGGCACTTCGAGAAGGCGCTAGCGAGTTCGACTTTTTGCGCGGGCGCGAGGCTTACAAGTACAGTTGGGGCGCCGTCGATCAATGGACAAAGCACAGGATCTGGACTCGAGGCTCGATCCCGTGAGCGGGGCCGGACATTCGCCACGGGCATCGGCCGCAAGAAAAGCGATCGAGCATTGGATGTCGGAAGGCGCCGGCGCCGAAACGATCATCGCCAGGCTCGCGCTTCTTTTCGAAGTAGGCATAGACGCTGGCGAGCTGGCTCAGATCGCACAGGACATGTCTTCGACGGATCTTCAACACCAGGACAAGCTACAACGGGTCGCCAGCCTGCTCCGTCACAGGCCCGATACCTTGGCGCTGTTGCGCGAAACAGGTGCTGCTGTTCGCCATCGACGCGACGAAGCGGAAACGGATGCAGCGGTGGTCCAGCGACTTGCGTCGAGCTTCGATGCGGCAGCGAGGATTTCATCGGCGGCAAGCGTCCAGTTGTCGTCCCTCGGCGATGAGGAAAAGCTCTCGGCTGCCACCGCAGAGATCACCGGGTGGCTGCAAAGACAAGGCTTCACCGGCGCCGGACTTCGTATACTGGACATTGGCTGCGGCATCGGGCGTTTTGAAATCGCGCTTTCCCCCGCCGCGCTGCGGGTCGTCGGGATCGATATATCGCCGAGCATGATTTCGATCGGGCTTGAGCGGTGCGCCGCGCTGCCAAATGTGGAACTCCGGCTGACCTCGGGCCTCGATCTCGCCGATTTCGGCGACGCCAGCTTCGATTGCGTGCTGGCCGTCGACAGCTTTCCCTATCTGGTGCTGGCCGGACTCGCGGAGCGATACTTGAAGGAGATTGGGCGCGTGCTGAAACGACCGGGCATGGCTGCAATTCTGAACTACTCCTATCGCGGCTCTCCAGCGCTGGATCGCTCCGAGATCAATCACCTCGCCGAAGCATACGGCATGCAGGTTGTGATCGATGGCGAGAGGCCATTCCGCCTGTGGGATGGAACTGCCTTCATGCTCGTACCGGTTGGAACATTACGGCCCGGCGCGGGTTCGGGCGTCGATGAAGAGCGCAGCGTGAGGTCAACTTGACGGCAGTGCATCGATCCGATTTGGATCTGGCCCCGATCGGTGCTTCCGCCTGCTGCGACAAGTGTCGGGTGATGTGATACCGGCTGAGCCGCGACGTCCAAACTGGCGGACGCTCGGCGCAAAATAGCAGGTCATAAACGAAGCCCGGCGCGTTGATCGGCTCGACGCTGCCCGCAGTTGTGGAAATAATGACCAGGGTTCGTTTTGTTGGCGTAGACGGCCCTGCAGCGTTATTGAACAGTTCGGTTCTGTGCTGGCAACATGACGAGGATAGAACCTGGTAGGGAACACGATGTCTCGCTCGAGCGACGATAACATTGATCCGCAGGTCAGTCTGGTGCTGGACCGGGAAATAGCCTCCTTGCTGGCGGCGATAGAGCAGGAGAAGGTCCCCAATCGGCTGAAAGACCTGGCGGTTCAATTGCAGAACGCGCTCGTCGAAAAGCGTCGGCTGGCGGCAAAGAGGAATTAGCTGCCTCGCCTATCGTGTGCCGAAGCCCAAACGTCCTTCGGACACGTGACCGCGCCTTTCCAGCAGCGTCTGCAGCGAATTTTCCCCAAGACGCTCGAGTACGCCGGCGCGTGCGCGGTTGAGACGGCTTTTAACCGTTCCCACCGCACAGCCGCAGATTTTGGCCGTTTCTTCATAGCTCACGCCGAGAACTCCGATCAGCATCAACACCTCGCGTTGTTGTCTCGGTAGTTGCTGGATGGCGCTATAAACTTCCTTGCGCTGGATCGACCACTCCTGCGCAGCCTCCGAAACGGGAACCAGGGAGGCGCAGTCGAGCAGCCCCGGGCTCTCCCTGTCGGCAGCTTTTATGCGCGTGTAGAAGGTGTTGCGCATGATGGTAAAGAGCCACGACTTCATCCGGGTTCCCGCTTCGAATCTATCGAGGTTGGCAAGACCCTTGGTCAACGTTTCCTGGACAAGATCATCCGCATCGTCCGGACTGCGGCAGAAGGTACGCGCAAAGGCCCGCAAGGCGGGTATCAGGTCAACGATCGAAACTTGCTCGGTTTCTTGGTTGGCCAAAGCAAAGCCCCTGGAGGACAATGGTGCAGCTCCCGGCAGAGATGAATTCTGTGACGCAGACGTAGCTAAATGCGTGAGGGTTTGGATCGTTCCTGACTTCGAGATAATCACTCAAAAATCCCGCATCGAGTCGCCATCTGTAGTGAGAGCGGCGCGCTACCCTGCGCGCGTTGCCGCCTCGGCAAGGTCGCGAAATTCGGACTTTGTCAGGCCGAGCCTCGGCCCGGCAATTCGGTCTGCTGCCTGACCTGCTCCGGCAATTCGTCACGCGCACGCTTCGCTTCGCCGGTGGATTGAGATGCGCCCCGCCCCAATCGATCCTGTCGGTCCAGTTCGTGCTCCACCGCGTGGCGCGAACCCTCCGCCGGGTCCTCTTCGGGATGGTTGTTGGCGGGATCATCAGCTTGCTCTTTGGGCTTTCGTGCCCTGCTTTCGCGGCCTTGCTTGAGGCGATCGTCTTTACCTGGGACGGTCCGGTTTCCGCTGATTGTTTTGCCTGTGTTTTTCATGAGTTCGGTCCTGACGGTTTGCGGCGTGGCGTTTGCCGATGCTGATGCCGTACCGCGTGCTCGGAGGAACGACAGACCGACCATTTGGTTGCGTCCGCCTAGCGTTAGAGCCGGCAGGCCCAGCTTCCCGCCATTCCACATTCCTTGAACTGAAGGGTGGTTGCCAAGGCATCCTTTTACAACCAATCGCGTTATGGCCTCTGGCATTGATGGTGATTTCTTCATGGCAAGGTGCACGAGCCCGGTCGTCCGCCCCAGGAAACGGAGACGACCATCCGTATCGGCTAGCCTTTCGCATCCAGCTCGAAGCTCGTTCGGCAATCACCTTGCAGGCATCGCGAACCCGGCCGGCACCGCCTCAATATTGGCCTTGACGGGATGCAGCGACTGGCAATCCGCGCTCCATGCGCGTGGTTCCAATGCCCGCAGCATTCTTGATCTCATCTGGTCCTTTGGCGCGGTTGCGACGACAACATGGCTGCTTGTCATGGCGGCAATGGCAATGGCGCTTTTCCACCGCCGTCGGGCGAGAGCAGGCCAGCCGCCGCTGCGTATCGACAACCACCGGGAGCGCCGGTTCGGCCGCGCTGTCGTAGGCGCCACAGCGTCGACCGTGTTAATCTTGGCTGCGCTGACGTTAACGAGCTTCTTCGCGGGCCGATCCGTTGCCTCGCTGAGCGGGACAGCGACGCTCACCGTTCGCATCACCGGGCATCAATGGTGGTGGGAGATACGCTATCCCGGCGATAATCCATCGCGGATGATCGTCACGGCCAATGAAATCCATGTCCCTGTCGGCGAGCCCGTCAAGATCAATCTCGATTCGCCGGACGTCATTCACAGCTTCTGGGTGCCAGGCCTCGCTGGCAAACGGGACCTCATCCCGGGCCGGCCGAGCGAACTCACCCTCATTGCCGATAAGCCCGGCGTCTACCGAGGCCAATGCGCGGAGTTCTGCGGCTACCAGCACGCCCATATGGCCATCACCGTCATCGCGGAAAGCCGCGAGGCGTTCGACATGTGGCGATCGAGGCAAGATGCCGCCGCAGCCGCGCCCGTCGGAGACGAAGAACGCCGCGGCCAGCAAGCCTTTCTTTCCACCGGCTGCGCGCTCTGCCACACTGTAAGGGGCACGCCGGCCAACGGAACCATTGGGCCTGACCTTACTCATCTCGCAAGCCGACGCGCATTGGCCGCCGATACGCTGGCGATGACACCCGGTGCGCTTGCCGCATGGATCGCCGATCCGCAGTCGACGAAACCCGGCGCCAAAATGCCGCGTGTTGCGCTCAGCGCCGACGATCTCAACGCGGTCGCCACCTATCTTGGAAGCCTCGAATGAGCGGCATCGCGGGAAAGGCAGTCGGGCAAAAGCAGGAAAAGGGTCTAAAAGGTATACGCGACACCGGCCTCGAGGAGGCGCGGCTGCACGCCTTTCTGGCGCATGCCTGGCAGACACCGAAAGGTCTGTATGGCTGGCTGGTGACGGTCGACCACAAGCTGATCGGCCGGCGCTATATGGTAACAGCCTTTGTGTTCCTCGTCCTGGCGGGCCTGTCGGCGCTCGCCATGCGGTTTCAGCTCGCAACGCCCGAGGCCGGTCATATCGGCCCCGATTTGTACAACCAGCTCTTCACCATGCACGGCACGACGATGATGTTCTTGTTCGCCGTGCCGATAATGGAGGCGTTCGCGATCTACCTTGTGCCGCTGATGATCGGCACCCGCAACGTCGCGTTCCCGCGGCTCAACGCCTTCAGCTATTGGGTCTATCTTTCGGGTGGCCTGATGATCTGGATCGCCTTCGCATTCGACACGGGGGCGGATGCCGGCTGGTTCTCCTACGTGCCGGTGGCCGGGCCCGAATATGGAATCGGCAAGCGCCCCGACTTCTGGGCGCAAATGGTGACCTACACGGAAGTGTCGGCACTGGCGGTTGCCGTCGAGATCATCGCGACGGTTTTCAAGCAACGCGCACCGGGCATGACGCTCGATCGTATCCCGCTCTATGTCTGGTCGGTCCTGATTATGGCGTTCGTCATACTGTTCGCCATGCCCGCGGTGATGGTGTCAAGCACGATGCTGATCCTCGACCGGCTGGTCGGCACCAAATTTTTCGACCCCGAAGCCGGAGGCGATGTGCTGCTGTGGCAACACCTCTTCTGGTTCTTTGGACATCCTGAGGTCTACATCATCTTCATTCCGGCAACCGGCTTCGTCTCCGCGATCCTGCCCACCTTCGTCCGCCGACCGGTGTTCGGCTATCTTGGGATCGTGCTGTCACTGATAGCTATTGGCTTGCTTTCCTTTGGGCTGTGGGTGCATCACATGTTCGCCACCGGCCTGCCGCAGCTCGGCGAGAGCTTCTTCACCGCCTCCTCGATGATGATCGCCATTCCGAGCGGCATCCAGATCTTCTGCTGGATTGCGACGATCTGGGGCGGCCGGCCGATCTTCGCCACGCCCATGCTTTTCGTACTCGGCTTTATCTTCACCTTCGTGATCGGCGGCCTGACCGGGGTCATGGTCGCCTCGGTGCCGCTCGACCTGCAGGTGCACGATACCTATTTCGTGGTCGCGCATCTCCACTATGTGCTGGTCGGCGGCGCCGTCTTCCCTTTGCTCGGCGCCGTCTATTACTGGTTTCCCAAGATCACCGGTCGCATGCTGTCCGAGAGGCTCGGCCGCTGGAATTTCTGGCTGGTCTTCATCGGTTTCAATCTCACTTTCTTTCCCATGCACATTCTCGGCCTGCAGGGCATGCCGCGCCGCGTCTACACTTATCCGCCGGCAAGCGGCTGGGGCGAGATGAACCTGTTCATCAGCGTCTCGTCGCTGGTGGTGTTCGCCGGCTTTGCGCTTTTTTTCCTGAACGTCCTGCTCAGCCTTCGCGGCGGCAGCATTGCAGGAGACAATCCCTGGGGGGCGAGCACGCTGGAATGGGCGACGACGTCGCCGCCGCCTTCCTACGATTTTTCGCGCCTGCCGGTCGTAACGCATAGGGAGCCGCTCTGGGATGAGCCCGACACGCTTCCGGTCGTCGAGGGCTTGCGCGTCGATGCCCGCGAAGTGCTTGCCAGCACGGTCGCCGACGCGGTGCCGCAACTGCGCCAGCCATCGGCCGGCAATTCGATCTGGCCGCTGCTTTCGGCCATCGCGGTGGGCGGCGCGTTTCTCGGTTCGATCTACACGCCATGGGCCGTGGTGTGGGGTGCAATACCGGTCTCGATCAGCTTTATCTGCTGGTTCTGGCCGAAAGGCGAGCCGGAGGACGAGGAATGAGACACCGCCCGGTCGCCGACGTCAGCCATCTGCCGACATATGATTTCGGCGCCGCAAGCCCCATGTGGTGGGGAACCCTTGCCTTCATCGCTCTGGAAGCAACCGGTTTTGCCTTGGCGATCGGTACCTATTTCTATCTGGCCGTGCTGGCCAAGCATTGGCCGATTGGCGCGCCGGCGCCCGATCTTTTGCCAGGCACGACGATATTGATCATGCTGCTTGCGAGCGTCGTCCCCAACCATCTGGTGGAGCTTTGGGCGCGGCGGCAGGACCTCACCAAGGTCCGCATCGGCATTGTGATCATGTCGATTGCCGGAATTCTTCCCCTGATCGTTCGCATCTGGGAATTTCCTGCGCTCCGGATCTCCTGGGACCAGAATGCCTACGGGTCGATTGTCTGGTTCCTGCTCGGTCTTCACACCTCACATCTTCTTACCGATGTCGGGGACACAATCGTGCTTGCGGTTCTCATGTTCACGCAAAAGGGCAAGGCCGGACGCCGTCTCAGCGACGTGTCGGACAACGCCTTCTACTGGGACTTCGTGGTCGTCTCGTGGGTCGTGCTCTATCTCATCATCTATTGGGTTCCGAGGATCTAAAGATGCAGGCGATCCGCACCGGTATTTCCTGGGCAGGTCTGGTGGCCGGACCAACCGCGTGGGCGGTATCGCTGCAGCTCGATTATGCTATTGCGTACTGGCAATGCCACACCGGCTTTCGTCCCACCGCCTTGTTCTCCCTGATCGGTGTCGCCGTCGCGACGGCGGGCGTCCTGTTGTCGTGGCGCGCCGCCCATGACCGCAGGCACGGTACGAGCCCGCCCATGAAGGCACGCACGCGTGCGTTTCTAGCCAGAACTTCGGTTGGCATCGGAACGCTGTTCATGCTCATCATGCTGGCGCAAATGGCGGCCGGACTGATCTTCACCGGGTGCGAATTGTGACCATGCGCAGGAGCCTGCGGTCGGCTATCTGTTGTCGGAAGGCTTCGCTTCGGCTTATCGCGATCCCTGCACCGTTGGGCCTCGTCTTTCAGATCATTACGGTCGCCTCGATAGTGTTGGTTCCGTGCACACAGCTGCGGGCGGATGAAATCCAGAAAGGCGAGTATCTCGCCCGTGCCGCCGATTGCGTCGGCTGCCACACGTCCAACCCGAGCCGCCCGTTCGCCGGAGGCTACCGCGTGCCAACCCCCTTCGGCGATGTCTATTCGACCAACATCACACCGGACCTCGATACTGGCATCGGGCGCTATTCCGCCGACGAGTTCGTGCGGGCGGTTCGGGAAGGCGTCAGGCGCGACGGGGCCGATCTTTACCCGGCCATGCCCTTTGACAGCTTTGCCAGAATGACCCGCGAGGACGTGCTGGCGATCCGCGCCTATCTGCTCACGCAAGTGCCGATCGCCCAGCCCCGACCGAGCAATATCCTTCCCTTTCCATTCAACCAGCGTTGGGCGCTCGGGCTGTGGAAACTTGCGAATGTCCATGTCGGCGGCTTCGCACCGGATCGGAGCCGAACCGGAGCTTGGAACAGGGGCAGCTACCTGGTCGAGGTCCTTGGCCACTGCGGCGCCTGTCACACACCGAGGAACACCACATTCGGCATGGATGAAGATCGCAAGCTTGCCGGCGGCACCGCTGGCATCTGGCAGGCTTTCAACATCACCAATGACAAGATCGCGGGCATAGGCAGCTGGAGCGACGACGAACTGTTTCGATTTCTCAAGACTGGCGCCGTGCCTGGGAAAGCCTATGCAGGCGGTCCGATGGCCGAAACAGTCATGAACAGTCTGCAACACCTCTCGGATGACGATATTCGAGCCATGGTCACCTATCTAAGGGATGTGCCTGCCCAATCAGGCGAGGAGAAGCGGCCGCGTTTCGCATGGAGCAATCCGCCTGTTGCCACGGCCAATGACTCATCGAGGACCACGGCGCAGGGCAGCGGCAACTCGGCAGGCGCCGATCTTTATCGGTCGCTCTGCGCGGGATGCCACGGGGGGAATGGAGAGGGATCGGCGGACGGCTCCTATCCGTCGCTCACCCGCAACAGTGTGCTCGGCGCCGCTGCTCCCGAGAACGTCGTCATGACGATCCTAGCCGGCGTCAGGGCGGGCGACGTGGCCGGCCGCAAATCGATGGCGGCCTTTGGCGACTGGCTGGATGACAGCCAGGTGACGAGCCTTGCCAATTATGTGACCGCGCGGTTCGGAAATCCCGAAGTAAGCGTCACAGCAGCCGACGTGCGCCAGATGCGGGCGGGCTCGACAACAGAACAGACGGTCATGCTGCTGGCAGCACAGGCTCTGGTGGCTGGTGGAGCGGGATTTATGCTCGTTTTGGCGTTCCTGCTCGCAAGGCGCCATGGAGCAATTGCAAGACAAATGTGAAGCGGCCGTCCGTCGGGAATGCGAGCGAGGAATCTGCACCCAGGCCGTTTCACGTTCGTGCGTAGAGATAGGCGGTGATGTCGCGCGCCTCCTGCTCTGACAGGTTGGTGTTGGGCATGGCCGTCCTCGGATCGACGTCCCGCGCTCTGCTGATCCAGCGCATCATTGCATCTGGAGAGGTTCGCAAGACGGTGCCTGCCGCATACGTTCTCTGCGCAACGCCCCGCAAGGAGGGGCCGACCGTGCCTTGAGCACCGGGGACACCAGGAATTTCGTGGCATCCGCCGCAGCCATTGCGGATCATCGCCGGAATGCCGCGCTCGGCATCGCCGCCGACCGCCTGCATGATCGTAGTCTCGCGCAGGCTCTCGCGGTGGTTTGCCTGGACGAACCAGACCGCCAAGCCGAGGCCGACGGCCGCCAATATGCCCTGCGCCCATAAGAGCCCCGACCTTGCTTGCCGGATGGACGCAGGCTGTCGACCCATGGATCCGCCACCTTCTCTTGCAGCCGCAAACATGCTGCCGGTTGTGCATTCACTGGAAGTGAACAAACCGGCAGCGCTTTCAGGCAGGCGCTTATTTGTTGCAGTTCTGAACGTTCGACGTTGCCGTGCCGCTGGCGGTGTTGTTGTCGACATCGTTGCCCGCCGTGTCCTTGCAGCGATCATTCATGCCGTTTGGGCCCCTCGTCGAATTTGTCGCGTTTGGATCGACAGATGTTGTCGGCGTACCGGAGCCGGTGCCCATGGTGCCGTTGGTGCCGGTCGTGCTGCCCGCCTGGGTCGTGGTGGAACTTGAACCATTCGATTGCGCCATGGCCGAGGTAGCCAAGGCGATGGTGAGCAGGGACGCGGAGAGGATTTTCGTAATCATGTAAGCCTCCATCGGTTCATGTGCATTGCCACAACCAACGAGCATTTTTCGGAGAGGTTCCCTTGAATAGAATTGTGTTCGGTCAGGTTTTTTCACCCCGGATTTCAACTGCCCTGCCGTTGAATTCGTTGGTGGTGCACAAAAGGGCTGACCATCAGTCGGCAGGTTCGGGCGCTTCGAATTACGGAGTGTTCGAGACCGTCGCCGTTCAGCTTTGCGACTGAGGGAATTCTACGGCTCGTCGATGTCCAGCTTCGAGGGGTTCTGCGAAATGAGACGCTCTTCCTCGTCATCCGGCAGCG
>NZ_JAMYMV010000054.1:0-44879 GCF_040318715.1 Mesorhizobium sp. M1050
TCTCTACTGGGATGTCGAACTCGAACCCTGAGATCGGGCCAGCTCGGTCGCTCACTTATCAGCGGCTTCGCGCTTGAGGACCGGCGTGGCCCCCCACCCCGGGGGGGGGCGGGCCGCCCCCCCCCCCCCCCCCCCCGCCGCCCCGGGCTGCATTGAGGGTTTCCGCCGAGGGATTGGCGAGAAGCGCGTCGACTGCCTTGTCGAGCGACTGCGCGGTCGTCAGCGAATCCTCATATTTGGCCAAGGCGATGTCGGAATAGGTCTTGATGACCGCCTTCGCATCGGTTTCGGCCTTTGCGGGCAGCACGAACACCGCCGCCGTCAGTAGGGCCGTGGCGCCGATCGCGGCAAGCCTGCCGCCATATCGTGCTGTCATAATCGCTCTCCAGTTTCTCGGATTTTTTGTAATCGGCGCGCGCGGCAACTGGCACCAGGCCATCTGCAAGCCATCGGGCGCAAGAGATGCCGCGCCTTCGCGCGGTTCGTGGAAGAAAGACACCAAAATGCCTCCAATCGAAAGGGTTCAAGGCCCAGACATTAAAGGGATGCGCTGACGCGCGAGCTTCCATAAAGCTGCGACATCGTCGGATGTCAATGGAGATTGGCAAGAAAAATCAATTGAAACAATAGTTTAGAATTATTCTAAACTGCAACTGTCAACTTAATGCGCGGCCTGCACCGGTCTTGCCGCTGAACTGTACGATTGACAGCAGCCATCCCGAGTGCGACCCGCACAGCCTCGCTTGCGGCGGCGCCAGACAATCGCCACATGGCGAGACATCCTAGGATACCGGCAGGATTGGAATGCAATGAAGAACGGTGTGGTCATTGTCGGCGCGGGTCATGCGGGCGTGCAAGCGGCCGCCAGTCTGCGCGACGACGGCTATGACGGGCCGGTGATCCTAGTCGGCGACGAGAACGAGCTGCCCTACCATAAACCTCCACTGTCGAAGACCTTCATCAAGGATGCCGAGGCCAGACCGCAACCGTTGCGCGGCGAGGCCTTCTACACCGGCAGCGCCATCGACTTCCGGCCGGGCATCAGGATCGATCGCATCGATGCCGGACGCCGTAGCCTGGAGATATCAGGCGGCGGCGCACTTGCCTTCGACCATCTGATCCTGGCGACCGGCTCGCGCCCGCGCACCTTGCCGCTGCCCGGTTCAGACCTGTCGGGCGTGCTGTCGCTGCGCTCGCTGGCCGATGCGCGTCTGATCCGGGAACTCAGCGCCCAGAGCGACGAGGTCGTCATCCTCGGTGGCGGCTTCATCGGGCTGGAGATCGCCGCGACGTTGCGGGCAGCCGGCCGCACGGTGACCATTGTCGAGGCAGTCGACCGGCTGCTCGGCCGCGCCGTGGCGCCGGTCGGGGCGAGCCACGTCCGGCAACGACTGGAAGCGACAGGCGTGCGCATCCTCACCGGCACCTCGATTGCAAGACTCGAAGGCGAAAACGGCCATGTCGCAGCCGCGATCACATCCAGCGGTGAAAGGCTGCCGGCGCGCATGGTCATCGTCGGCATCGGCGCCGTGCCGAATGTCGAGCTGGCACAGGCCGCAGGCCTCAGCATCGCCAACGGCATCCGCGTCGATCATCAGATGCGCACTTCGGTGCCTGAAATCCTCGCCATCGGCGACGCCGCCTCCTACCGGCACTGGTTCACCGGCGGCGACGTGCGGCTGGAATCGGTGCAGAACGCCACCGACCAGGCGCGGCTTGCTGCACGCACCATTACCGGCCATGCCGATGCCTATTCAGCCGTGCCGTGGTTCTGGTCCGACATCGGCGACATGAAATTGCAGATGGTTGGGCTGACTGCAGGCAGCGACAGCCATGTCGTGCTGGGTGATCTGCCCGACAACAAATTCTCGATCTACCATTATGCTGGAGACCGGCTGCTCGGCATCGAATCGGTGAACCGTCCCGGCGACCACATGCTTGGCCGCAAGATGCTCGGCGCCGGCTTCTCGCCGACGCCGGGGACCGTTGCGACGGGACCGGACGGGCTGAAGGCTGCGCTTGCCGCCTTCCAGGAAGAGGAGCCTGTCCGCGCGGCGGGATAGGATCAAAACCCAATCACCCTAAACGACCGAGTTCGCCCGGGAGCTGACCTTCAAAACCTATAGCGAAGTAAAGGAAACAGCGGTATTTTGACCAATTGAAGTCGTCTTTGGGGGGTGCTCATGGCTCTAGATGTCATTGGCGCAGGCATGGGTCGCACTGGCACATATTCGCTGAAACTCGCGTTGGAGCATCTTGGGTTCGGGCCGTGTCATCACATGGCAGATGTCCACGCCAATCCGGAGCAGAAGGCGCTGTGGCGCGCCGCCGGCCAGGGACAACTCCCTACCTGGGATACGGCATATGCCGGCTATCTTTCCGCGGTCGATTGGCCAACGGCGCATTTCTGGCGAGAAGTGAGTGACCACTACCCTGACGCAAAGGTTATCTTGACAGTTCGTGACCCAGAAGCCTGGTATGAAAGCATGGCGCAAACGATAGGGTTCACGATGGATGCTGCTACCAATGATCCACAGTCCTTTGGTGTGGCAGTGGTTGGAAACAGTGTCTTTGGCGGTCGATTTGATGACCGAGATCACGCAATCGCTGTCTATGAAGCACATAACGCTTCCGTGAAATCAACGCTGCCACCTGAACGCCTTCTCACTTATCAGGCCTCCGAAGGATGGGAGCCCCTTTGTGCCTTTCTCGGTGTACAGTTGCCTTCCGAACCGTTTCCACGCACCAATTCGACCGCAGAATTTCGTGCTCGCATAGGGCGTTGAACGGCAGCTTGCCACCCTATCTCGGCCTTTTCCCGCAAGGTTGTTGAATCCTAGGCGATATCCTCGCCGATCAGGCGGCGCACACTTCGCGGATCGAGCTTTCCAGAATGTCGAGCGCCTCGTTCATGACGCCGTCCTGGATGGTGATCGGCGCCAGGAAGCGGATGACGTTGCCGTAGACGCCGCAGGTCAGCAGGATCAGGCCCTTGTCGAGCGCCTTCAGCCTGATCGCATTGGCTATCTCGGCCGACGGCAGGCCCTTCTTGACGTCGTTGAACTCGACCGCGTTCATGAAGCCGAGGCCTCTTATGTCGACGATCTCGGGCACGTCGTCGCGGATCGACTGCAGCCGCTGCTTCAGTCTTGCACCCAGCGTGTTGGCGCGGTCGCACAGCTTTTCCTCATCGATCACGTCGAGCACGGCGTGCGCCGCGGCGACACCGATAGGGCTGCCGCCATAGGTACCGCCGAGCCCGCCGGGGCCTGGTGCATCCATGATTTCGGCGCGGCCGGTGACCGCGGCCAGCGGGAAGCCGCCAGCCAGGCTCTTGGCCATGGTGGTGATGTCGGCCGCTACCTCGTGGTGATCCATCGCGAACATCTTGCCGGTACGGGCAAAGCCGGTCTGCACCTCGTCGGCGATCAGAAGCATGCTGTGCTGGTCGCAAAGCTTGCGCAGAGCCGTCAGGAACTCGCGCGGCGCCTCGTAGAAGCCACCCTCGCCCTGGACCGGCTCGATGATGATGGCGGCGACGCGGGCCGGGTCGACATCGGCCTTGAACAGGCGGTCGAGGGCGGCCAGCGAATCGGCGACCGATACGCCATGCAGCGGCACCGGGAACGGCGCGTGATAAACGTCGCCCGGCATGGCGCCGAAGCCGACCTTGTAGGGCACGACCTTGCCGGTCAGTGCCATGCCCATGAAGGTGCGGCCGTGGAAGCCGCCGGCAAAGGCGATGACCGCCTGGCGGCCGGTGGCGTTGCGGGCGATCTTGATCGCGTTCTCGACTGCCTCGGCGCCAGTGGTGACGAAGATCGTCTTCTTCTCGAACTTGCCGGGCAGCATGCCGTTCAGCCGTTCGGCCAGCCGCACATAGCTTTCATAGGGCACCACCTGATGGCAGGTGTGGGTGAAGCGGTCGAGCTGCGCCTTGACCGCCTCGATCACCTTGGGGTGGCGGTGACCGGTGTTGACGACGGCGATACCCGACGAAAAATCTATGTAGCGACGGCCTTCGACATCCCAGATCTCCGAATTCTCGGCCCGGTCGGCATAGATCTGCGTGGTCATGCCGACGCCGCGCGAGATCGACTGGTTCTTGCGTTCGGAAATGGCTGAATTCTTCATGCTGTCCTCATCGAGCCGGCGCCCGTTCTTGTTTGATGTCGCTGACACGTCTTCTGACCTTATTTCACGTTTTCCTCAAGTTGGCACCGTCAACAGGCGATTGGGCCTGTCGCCCCGCGCGGCCAGAACCAGTCGACCGGTAAGCGTGCGAAGGAGGTTCCCTTTTCCAAGGGATCGACTATCTTCTGACGCCGCGAGGCTCCGTGGCGGGAGCGTCCCACACAGGCGAGAGAGCCATGAGCCGGAACGTGACATCTCCCGCCTTGCCACTGTCGCCATCCAGCCCTTTGCCGTTTCGAAATGCCCCTATCCTTATCGCCTGCACGATGGCCAGCCTGCTGCTTGCGGGTTGCCAGAAACAGGAGGCGGCCGAACACAAGCTGCCGACCATGGTGCGCACCGCCGAAGTCGAAATCTCCTTCTATGCCCCGACGACGTCGCTGACCGGGGTCATCGCCGCGCGCACGCTGAACAACCTCGCCTTCCGGGTCGGCGGCCGCGTCGCAGAGCGGCTGGTGGAAATCGGCCAGCATGTCGACAAGGGCACGTTGCTGGCCCGCATCGATCCACAGGAGCAGGAATCGGACCTGCGCTCGGCGCAGGCCGATCTCGACGCAGCACAGGCGCAATTGACGCAGGCATCCGCCGCCTTCGAGCGCCAAAAGACGCTGCTTGCTCAGGGTTTTACCACGCGCCGGGACTATGATCAGGCAGCACAGGTGCAGAGCGTTGCACAAGGCGGCGTCCAGCAGGCGCAGAGCGCGTTGGACAATGCCCGGGAGAGCTTCACCTTCACCGAGCTGCGGGCCGGCGCGCCGGGTGTCGTCACGGCACGTTCGGTCGAGGCCGGCCAGGTGGTGCAAGGGGCACAAACAGTCTTCACCATCGCCGAGGACGGCGACCGCGACGCCGTCTTCAACGTTCATGAAACGCTGGTTGCCGGCAGCTCGATGGCACCACCGCCGGTGTCGATCACGCTGGTGTCGGATCCGTCGGTGAAGGCGACAGGCAAGGTGCGAGAGATTTCTCCAGTGGTCGACGCCGCCTCGGCCTCGGTTCGGGTCAAGGTCGCCATTCCCGAGACCCCTGCCGCCATGCCGCTTGGCGCCGCCGTCACCGGCACGGTCAGCGCCCAGCCGGTGAAAGCCGTGATCCTGCCCTGGCAGGCGCTGACCTCCAGCAACGGTCAGCCTGCGGTCTGGCTCGTCGACCCTGCTTCCAAGAAGGTCACCGTCGCGCCGGTCGATATTCTCGCTTATGGTTCCGGCGTCATCGTCGTCGACAAGGGGCTGGAGCCCGGCCAGCACGTCATCACTGCCGGTGGACAATTGCTAAGCCCGGGCCAGACGGTCGAGATCGCCGGAGGGGCAACGCAATGAACCGGCCTGCGCGCATGATCGCCCTGTCGGCGCTGGTTGTTGTCGGCGCCTGTTCGGCCGAGCCGGAAAAGGCGCCCGAGATCATCCGGCCGGTGCTTTCGGTGGTGGTCGAGCCGCGCACCAGCCAGACGCTTGGCTTCGCCGGCGTCGTCGAGCCGGAATTCAGTGCCAACCTGGCCTTCCGCCTGCTTGGCCGTGTCGTCACCCGCGACGTCGATATCGGCGACCTCGTCACCAAGGGTACGACGTTCGCCACGCTCGATCCGACGGCGCTGGAATTGGCCGTTCAGGCAGCCAAGGCTGGCCTCTCCAACGCACAGGCGGAATTCACCAATGCTTACGCCAGCGAGGAGCGCCAGCGCGCATTGCTGGCAGACAGGAACACCTCGCAGGCCACCTATGAGGCAGCCCAGCAGGCGCGGCAAGCCGCGCAGGCCAATGTCGAGCGCGCCAGGGCTGCGCTGGCTAAATCTCAGGAACAGCTTGGCTATGCCCGCCTGTTTTCGGATTTCGATGGCGTCGTCACCGCCACCGGCGCCGAAGTCGGGCAGACAGTATCGGCCGGCCAGACCGTGGTGACGGTGGCGCGCTCGGACGTGCGCGAAGCCGTCGTCGACATTCCCGACCAGCTGACCGGCGACCTGGCTGTCGGAACCGGCTTCGACGTCATCCTGCAGTCTCTGCCCTCGATCCGCACGGAAGCCAAGCTGCGCGAGATCGCGCCGCAGGCCGATAGTTCGACCCGCACCCGCCGCGTGCGCCTGACGCTGCTCAATGCGCCGACCGCATTCCGGCTCGGCTCGACGGTCACGGCGACACGGGTGATGCCGATCGACCCGACGATCGAGCTGCCGCTGTCGGCACTGGTCGAAAAGGACGGCAAGCAGCAAGTGTGGATCGTCGATGCGCAATCGAAGGTAGCCTTGCACGATATCCAGATCGGCGCCAAACGCGGCGGCAGCTTTGTCGTCGCCGGCGGACTTAACGCGGGCGCGCGCGTCGTCACCGCAGGCGTGCACAGCCTGACTCCGGGCGAGACGGTCAAGATCCCCGAAGGAGCCGCCAAGTGAAGGGCTTCAACCTCTCCGACTGGGCGCTCAGCCATCGTTCGCTGGTCTGGTATTTCATGCTGGTGTTCGTCGTCGCCGGTGTCTCGGCCTATCTCAATCTCGGCCGCGAGGAAGACCCGGCCTTCACGATCAAGACCATGCTGATCCAGGCCAACTGGCCGGGCGCCTCGGTCAACGAGACAGTCCGCCAAGTGACCGACCGCATCGAGAAGAAACTGGAGGAACTCGACAGCCTCGACTACAGCAAATCTGTCACCACGGCTGGCAAGACCGTCATCTTCGTCAATCTCAAGCCGTCGACCAAGGCTCGTGACGTAGCCCCGACCTGGGTGCGCATCCGCAACATGATCAATGACATCGGCGCCCAGTTTCCGCAGGGCGTGCAAGGTCCGTTCTTCAACGACAGTTTTGGCGACGTCTACGGCAACATCTACGCATTCACGGCGGACGGGCTGACATCGCGCCAGCTGCGCGACTATGTCGAGCAGGCGCGCACCCAGATCCTGGCCGTGCCAAATGCCGGCAAGGTCGACCTGATCGGCGCCCAGGACGAGGCGATCTATCTCGAGTTTTCGACCCGCCAGATCGCAGCCCTTGGCCTGAACCAGCAGGCAATCGTCGCTAGCCTGCAGGCACAGAACGCGATTGCGCCTTCCGGTGTCATCGAGACCGGCCCCGAACGCGTCAGCGTGCGCGTCTCGGGCCAGTTCACTTCGGAGGAAAGCCTGCGCGCCATCAATTTGCGCGTCAATGACCGTTTCTTTCGGCTGAGCGATGTCGCCACCATCACCCGCGGCTACGCCGATCCGCCGACGGCATTGTTCCGTTTCAACGGCGAGGATGCGATCGGGCTCGCCATCGGCATGAAGCCCAACGCCAATTTGCTCGACTTCGGCAAGGCGCTGAAGGTCGAGATGGACAAGATCGTTGCCGACCTGCCGGTTGGTGTCGGCGTACATCTGGTCGCCGACCAGCCTGTCATCGTCGAGGAAGCGGTCTCGGGCTTCACCCGCGCGCTGTTCGAGGCTGTCGCCATCGTGCTTGCCGTCTCGTTCATCAGCCTCGGCATGCGCGCCGGCTTCGTCGTGGCGCTGTCGATCCCACTGGTGCTCGCCATCACCTTCCTGTTCATGGACTATCTCGGCATCTCGCTCCAGCGCATTTCGCTGGGTGCGCTAATCATCGCACTCGGCCTGCTGGTCGACGACGCCATGATAGCCGTGGAGATGATGGTGGCGAGGCTGGAGGCCGGCGACAATCTGCGCAAGGCGGCGACCTATGTCTACACCTCGACCGCGTTCCCGATGCTGACCGGAACGCTGGTGACGGTAACCGGCTTCATTCCGATCGGTCTCAACAACAGCGCGGCTGGCGAATACACCTACACGCTGTTCGTCGTCATTGCCGTTTCGCTTCTGGTGTCCTGGATCGTCGCGGTGCTGTTTGCGCCGCTACTCGGCATCACCATCCTGCCTGCGGTGATGAAGCAGAAGCACCACGACAAACCCGGCCGTTTCACCTCGCTGTTCCGCAGCGTGCTGGTTGGGTCGGTGCGCCGCCACTGGCTGACGATCATCGCGACGGTGCTGTTGTTCGCCGCCTCGGTCGTCGGCATGGGCTTTGTCCAGCAGCAGTTCTTCCCGTCCTCCGACCGGCCGGAACTTATCGTCGACTGGAACCTGCCGCAGAATTCATCGATCGCCGAGACGCGCGACCAGATGGAGCGCTTCGAGAAGGCAGCCCTTGCCGGCAATCCCGACATCGATCACTGGAGCTCCTATATCGGCCAGGGCGCGGTACGCTTCGTGCTTGCCTATGACGTGCAGCCGGCCAATCCCTATTTCGGCCAGACCGTCATCGTCACCAAGAACGTCGAGGCGCGTGACAGGGTAAAGGCGGCAATAGAAAAAATGCTGCGCGACGACTTCATCGGCACCGACGCCTTCGTCAAGACGCTCGAACTCGGTCCGCCCGTCGGCCGGCCGGTGCAATACCGCGTCAGCGGCCCCGACATCCAGACGGTGAGGACGCTGTCCCAGCAACTGGCAGGCGTCATCTCGACCAATCCCAAGCTTGGCGCACCGATCTTCGACTGGAATGAACCGTCGCGGGTGCTGAAAGTGGACGTGCTGCAGGACAAGGCGCGCCAGCTTGGCGTCACCTCGTCGGACATCTCCAATGCGCTGAACAGCATCGTTGGCGGCGTCACCATCACCCAGGTGCGCGACGCTACGTACCTCATCAACGTCGTGGTCCGCTCACGCGGTGCCGAACGCGGCTCGATCGAGACGCTGCGCAACATGCAATTGCCGACCGGTGCCGGCGAATCCATCCCGCTGGCCGCCGTCGCCAACTTCCACTACGAGTTGGAGCAGCCGACAGTCTGGCGACGCAGCCGCGTGCCGACGATCACTGTGGGCGCCGGACTCGTGGACGATGCGCTGCCGGCGACCGTGGTCGACGAGCTGAAACCCTCGGTCGATGCCTTCATCGCCAAGCTGCCGGTCGGCTATGCCATCGCCACGGCCGGCTCGGTCGAGGAAAGCGCCAAAAGCCAGGGCCCGATCGCGGCGGTCGTGCCGCTGATGCTGTTCATCATGGCGACGATCCTGATGATCCAGCTGCAAAGCTTCCAGCGCCTGTTCCTGGTCGTGGCCGTCGCGCCACTGGGGCTGATTGGCGTGGTCGCGGCCTTGCTGCCGAGCGGCGCACCGCTCGGCTTCGTCGCGATATTGGGGGTGCTGGCGCTGATCGGCATCCTGATCCGCAACTCGGTCATCCTGATCGTGCAGATCGAGGATCTGGTCGCCGAAGGCAAGGATCGCTGGGCGGCGGTGATCGAAGCCACCGAACACCGCATGCGACCGATCGCGCTGACGGCCGCCGCTGCCAGCCTGGCGCTGATCCCGATCGCACGCGAGGTGTTCTGGGCACCGATGGCGTTCGCCATGATGGGCGGCATCATCGCCGGCACGGCGATCACGCTGCTGTTCCTGCCGGCGCTCTATGTGGCCTGGTTCAGGATCAAGGAGCCGAAACGCCGGGAAGAGCCACCCGTTCTGGATGGGGCCGATCTGGCGCAAAGGTCGACTTAAGATCGTGCTGGATCACTCGTTATCGTTGGAGGGTACAGGGAGTGATTTGGCGCGCTGCCACCGCGACGATTTGGAACTTCGCCAAGCATACCAACCTTTTGGCAAATCGGCCAATGTCAGGATGCTTTCATCCAGTTGAACCACCTCTTGCAGGCCGACGAGCATTATATCGCCGTCATCCACAGGTCCGGGTTCGCTGTTGTGGAATTGCCAACTGCCACCGTCATCGTTGTAGCTGTCGTCGTCGTCATCTTCATGCACAACGTATGCGATCCAGTCGCCACTGCTCTTGTCCGACAACACCGCGACATTGGGTGGGTCAGCAAACTTCCATTCCTCCATGGTAGTCCCCCAAGACGGTTGTTCTGTACACAGGAAGAACGAATTCAGGCGGTTCTCACAAACCCGTCGCTCGCTCTCAGCAGGTTGCGCGTATAATCCTTGGTCACGCGGCGCTCGACGAGGTCTGCCGCCGCCAGATTCTCCACCGCCTCGCCGCTTTGCATCACCATCAGCCGCTCGCACATATGGGTGATGATGGCGAGGTCGTGACTGACCATTAGGAAGGTCAGCTTGCGCCGCCGGCGGACATCTTCCAGAAGGTTGAGCACTTCCGCCTGGACCGAGGCGTCGAGCGCCGAGGTCGGTTCGTCGAGCAGCAGGATCGATGGTTCGAGAATGAGCGCTCGGGCAATCGCCACGCGCTGGCGCTGGCCGCCCGACAATTGATGGGAGTAGCGGAAGCGAAAGCCGTTGCCGAGACCGACCTCGTCGAGCGCCCGCTGGATGCGCTTTTCGCCGTCGGCAAACCGGTGGATGGCAAGCGGCTCCTGCAGCAGGCGGTCGACGGTCTGGCGCGGATGCAGAGAGCCGTAGGGGTCCTGGAAGACCATCTGGACTTCGCGATAAAAGGCTTTGTCGCGGCGCGCGCCGAGCGTCTTGCCGTTGACGGCGATGCTGCCCGAAGCGACCGGCGCAAGGCCGGCGATGGCTCGCAGCAGCGTCGACTTGCCGGAACCGGATTCGCCGACCAGGCCAAAGGACTCGCCCGGCTGCACATCAAGCCTGATGCCCTTCAGCGCGCGAAAACGGTCGAAGATCACTTCCAGCCCGTCGACGGCAATCGCAGAAGTCATGCCGCCCACTCCGGCTTGCGGTCGAGCACCGGCAACGGATGACGGTCGGCGCCGATCTTGGGCATGCAATTGAGCAGGCCGCGCGTATAGGGATGCTGGGCGCGGCCGAGCTCGGATGCCTTGAGCTGCTCGACCACCTTGCCTGCATACATGACGATGACGCGGTCGCAGAAGGACGAGACCAGGCGCAAATCGTGCGAGATGAAGATCAGCCCCATGCCGCGCTCACTGACCAGCCGATCAAGGATGCCGAGTACGTCGAGCTGCACGGTGACGTCGAGCGCCGAGGTCGGCTCGTCGGCAATCATCATTTCCGGCCCGGCGATCAGCATCATGGCGATCATGGCGCGCTGGCCCATGCCGCCGGACACTTCATGCGGATGCAGGTCGAACACGCGGGCCGGATCGCGGATCTGCACCGCCTCCAGCATTGCCAGTGCGCGATCGCGCGCCTCGGCTTTGCCGACCTTTTCATGGGTGCGCAGCGTCTCGACGATCTGGCGGCCGATGCTCATCACCGGATCGAGCGAATATTTCGGATCCTGCAGGATCATGGCGATGCGCTTTCCCCGCAGTGACCGGCGTTCGCGTGGCGAGACGCTGAGCAGGTCGATGCCGTCGAAGGAAAGCTTGTTGGCCGATATCCGCGCCTGCGGCGGCGTCAGGCCCATGATGGCGCGGCCGGTCTGCGATTTGCCCGAGCCGGACTCGCCGACGATGCCGAGCCGCTCGCGGCCGAGCGAAAAGGAGACGCCGCGAACCGCTTCGATCAGCCCGGTGCGGGTCGGGAAGGTGACGCGGAGATCCTCGACATCGAGCAGCGCGCTCGTTGATCGCTGCTGGTTGGGATCGTGGCTCATTGGTCGCCGCTCCGCGGATCGAGCGCGTCGCGCAGGCCATCGCCGAGCAGGTTGAAGCCGAGGCTGACGATGAGGATGGCGAAGCCTGGCGCGCCGGCCACCCACCACTGATCAAGCACGAAACGGCGGCCCGAAGCGATCATCGTGCCCCATTCCGGCAGCGGTGGCTGCGCGCCAAGGCCGAGGAAACCGAGGCCGGCGGCGGTCAGGATGATGCCGGCCATGTCGAGCGTCACCCGGATGATCAGCGAGGAGATGCAGAGCGGCATGATGTGGCGCAGCACGATACGGAAAGGCGAAGCACCCATCAGTTGCACCGCCTTGATGTAATCGGAATTGCGCACCGTCAGCGTCTCGGCGCGCGCGATGCGTGCGTAAGGCGGCCAGGAGGTGATGGCGATGGCAAGCACAGCGTTCTCGATGCCTGGCCCAAGGGCTGCGACAAAGGCCAGCGCCAGGATCAGCTTGGGGAAGGCGAGGAAAATATCGGTGATGCGCATCAGGATGGCATCGGTCCAGCCGCCGGCATAGCCGGCGACAGTGCCGACCAGCAGGCCGATCGGTGCGGCGATAATCGCAACCAGGATGACCACATAAAGCGTCCAGCGCGAGCCGTAGAGGATGCGCGAAAGGATGTCGCGGCCGAGGTCGTCGGTGCCGAACCAGTGCTCGGCGCTCGGAGCCAGCAGACGCGCGTTTTTCAGGTCGCCAAATGTCGGCGAATACGGCGCCAGCACGCCGGCAAAGGCGGCAACGACCAGCAAGGCGATGATGATGAGCAGGCCGAGAAACGCCAGCCGGTTGGCGGAAAAGCGCCGCCACGCCACGTAGGCGCGGCCGAGTCTTGCCTGCATGCGCGAGGCCGGCCGCTCGCTGAGCAGCCAGTCACGACGAGAGAGAGGGCGGGCGTCGGAGGCGGTCATGACGATGCCTCTTGGAGCTGTCGACCCCCACTCCGGTCTGCTGCGCAGACCACCTCTCCCCCGCTCGACGGGGGAGAGGAAAGGCGCCAGGCGTGCGCCCGGCTTTTCCTCTCCCCCGGGCAGGGGGAGAGGTGGCCCGAAGGGCCGGAGTGGGGGTGATTGGGCGCAACTGAGCCCGAAAGTGGGATGCCTCTGCTCATCTTACCTTCGTCCTCGGATCGAGCACGCGGTAGAGCAGGTCGGAGAGCAGATTGATGGCGATGAACACCGAGCCGATCACAATGGTGCCGCCGAGCACGGCATTCATGTCGGCGTTCTGTAGCGAATTGGTGATGTAGAGACCGATGCCTGGCCACGAAAAGACAGTCTCGGTCAGCACCGAACCTTCAAGCAGGCCGGCATAGGACAGTGCGATCACCGTGACCATCGGCACGGCGGCGTTGCGTAATGCGTGGCCCCAAATGATGCGGGTCTCCGACAGGCCCTTGGCGCGCGCCGCGACGATGTATTCCTGCGACAGCTCGTTGAGCATGAACGAGCGCGTCATGCGGCTGATATAGGCGAGCGAGAAATAGCCGAGCAGCGAAGCCGGCAGGATGATGTGGCGGAAGGCATCGTGGAAGACATCCCACTGCCGCTGCCACAGGGAATCCAGCAGGTAGAAACCGGTGATCGGCGTGAAGGTGTACTCGTAGACGACGTCGAGCCTCGCCGGGAAGGCCACCCATTGCAGCTTGGCGTAGAACAAAACCAGCGCCAGCAGTCCGAGCCAGAAAATCGGCACGGAATAGCCGATCAGGCCGATGATGCGCACGATCTGGTCGATGAGACTGCCGCGCCTGACCGCGGCCAGCACACCAAGCGGCACGCCGAACAGCGCACCGATCAACGTTCCCAGCGTCGCCAGCTCCGTGGTCGCCGGAAGCGCTCGGCGAATGTCGGTCATGACGGGGTTCGTGGTCAGCACGGAGACGCCGAAATTGCCGTTCAGGGCATTTTTCACATAGATATAGAACTGCTCGATCAACGGCAGGTCGAGGCCCATCTCGCGGCGCGTGCGCTCGACGACATTGGCCGGCGCCCGGTCGCCGAGCACCGCCAGCACCGGGTCGATCGGGATGACACGACCGATGAAGAAGGTCACCGCGAGCAGACCAAGATAGGTCGTGATCGCGATGACCAGGAAGCGGCCGAGCGATGATGCAATGGCGACGGCGCGGGCGCTGCCGCGCCCGCTCCCATTTTCAACCGCGCTCATGCGGCGCCCGCGGCGTTATTTCGAGACCGGCCCGACGAAGTTGCTGTCGAAGCTCGGGCCGAGTGCGAAGCCCTTGAGGTTCTTGCGCAGGCCGGCCACTTCCAGCTGCTGGTGGATGACGACGAAAGGACTGGTGTCGAGGATCTTCTTCTGGAGATCCTTGTACATGTCGGCGCGTTTGCCGGCGTCCTTCTCGAGCAAAGCCGCTTCCGTTTCCTTGGTCAGGTCCGGAATGTCCCAGGAGTTCCGCCAGGCAAGCGTGTGGGACTTGCCGGCATCCGAATTGTCCGGGTTCGAGGCAAAGGTCTGGGCATTGGAGTTCGGATCGAAATAGTCCTGACCCCACTGGCCGATATAGATGTCGTGATTGCGGGCGCGATATTTGGTCAGCGTCTGCTTGCCGTCGCCGGGAATGATCTCCAGCTTGATACCGGCCTGGCCAAGCGTCTGCTGGATCGATTCCGCCATGCCCGTCGTCGGCTGGCCGGTGCGAACGTCCATGGTTACGCTGAAACCGTCGGCCAGACCTGCCTTGGCGAGCAATTCCTTGGCCTTGGCGACGTCGAGCTTGAACGGATTCTCGTCGAGCTCGCCGAGCACGCCCTTGGGCAGGAAGGTCTGGTGGATCTCACCGATGCCCTTGAGAATGGTCGAGCTCAAGGCATCATAGTCGACCAGATATTTGAATGCTTGGCGAACCTCGGGCTTGGCGAGTTTCGCGTTCTTCTGGTTGAGGCTGATATAGAAGACCGTGCCCTTCGGCGCGCTGGTGGTGGTGAGGTCGGCGTTCTTGGCGATTGCGTCGAGGTCGTTCGGCTCGAGATTACGGGCGACGTCGATGTCGCCGGCTTCGAGCGCCAGGCGCTGGGCCGAGCTTTCCTTCATGTTGCGATAAATGACGCGGGCTAGTTTGGCCTTTTCGCCGTAGTAATTGTCGTTGCGCTCGAGAACGACAGCCTCGTTGGCGCGCCATTCGCGCAGCTTGAAGACGCCGGAGCCGGCATAGCCGGTCTTCAGCCAGGCATTGCCGAAATCATTGTCCCATTTGTAGTCGGCGGTGGGTGCCGCGGTGACGACATGTTCCTTGACCAGCTTGGCATCGACAACCGAGGCGACCGTTGCCGACAGGCAGTTCAGCACGAAGCTCGGCGCATAGGCCTTGTCGACGGTGAACTGGAAAGTGCTGTCGTCGACCGCTTTGGCTTTTTCGGTGACGTTGTCGCCGCTGATGCCAAACTGTCCGATGATGAAGGCCGGGCTCTTGTCGAGCTTGATGGCACGCTCGAATGAATAGGCAACGTCTGCCGCCGTTATCGGATTGCCGGAAGCGAATTTGAGACCGGGCTTGAGTTTGAACGTGTAGGTCAGGCCATCGTCGGAGACGGTCCAGCTTTCGGCGAGGTCGCCCTTGACCTTGGAGGTGTCGTTGAGGTCGAGACGGACCAGCAGATCATAGGTGTTGCCGGTGATCTCGGCAGTAGATAGCTCGAATGCCTCGTTCGGATCCATGGTGATGATGTCGTCGATCGCGAAACCTTCGACCAGCGTGTCGGCGGGCGTGACCGCACCGGCAGGCGCGCCGGCCAGAAGCAGCGCGGACATGGCCGCACCCGCAAGCAAGATGCGGGAGCGGAGAGCAAACTTTTCCATCATCATCGTGATTGTTCCCTGTTTTGTTGTTTGGCGACCTGAGTTCCCGGCTCAGGGATGCAGAAAATTTTTTAGGGGCCGGAAGACGGCCTCTGACCCGCTACCGTCGTGTTTTTTGTCCAGTTGGTCAACACCCTAATCCGGCACCCCCCAACTCGGCAACGGGGTTTTGTAGGACGACGCATTGGACCAGAAGGAGCTGTTGGAAGTCGATGCATTTGGCGGCTAATCGAGGCTGCCAAATGAGAAAAATCTGCTATTCCGGGCTACTTCAGCGCTGTCACCAACTCCGCATCGGGGAAGCAGGTTGCGGCGCGACCGTTCTTGACCTGCCACCTGCCGATCGAACGGCGGGTCTTGAAGCCGGGCAGTCCGTCGACGCTGCCGACATCATAGCCCTTGGCTTGCAGCGTGCGCTGCAGGGCGGCGATGTCGGAACGGTGGAGCCCGCCAACCGCGCCCCAGTTCCCTGAAAAATTCGAGTCGCCATGGGCTATGCGATCGGCGCCATGACCGATGAACAGCGCGTAGAGGTCGCTGGTGTTGTATTCCTTCAGCACGTAGAAATTGGGCGTGGCGATAAAGGCCGGGCCGCTGCGCCCGGCCGGCATCAGCAGGAAACCCTCGGCCTTGAGCTCGCTCGTCGGAAACGGTTTGCCGCCGACGCGCTTAATGCCCATTGCCGCCCAATCCGAAATCTTCTTGCCCTGGTCCGGGCCTTCCAGCGCGCAGGAAACCTGATCCGGCACAGTCACCTCGAAACCCCAGCCACGGCCCTTCACCCAACCATAATGGACGAGATAATTGGCGATCGAAGCCAGCACATCCGGCGTCGAGTTCCAGATGTCGACACGGCCGTCGCCGTCGAAATCGACGGCATGCTTCAGGAAAGAGGTCGGCATGAATTGCGGCTGGCCGAGCGCCCCGGCCCATGACGATTTCATCGCGCCGACCGGGGCCAGCCCGCGCTCGACGATTTCGAGTGCCGCCAGGAGTTCGGTGCGGAAAAAATCCTTCTTGGTCGACATGAATGCCTTGGTGCCAAGCACCTCGAAGGCGTCATAAGGCATTTTCGCCGCGCCGAAGCCGGTCTCGCGACCCCAGATCGCCAAAAGCACTTCTCCCGGCACGCCGTAGCGCTTCTCGATGGCTGCAAGTGTCCTGGCATTGGTGGCTTCACGCGCACGTCCGCCTGCCGTCACCGCAAGAACCGTCTTCTCGGCAAAATAGGCGCCGGGCGAGCCGAATTCGGCCTGGTGTTGTTTCTGCGGCGTGGTCGCCTTCTCGCCCGGTTTGACCAAATCGGGCAGCTTCAGATTGGGATTGATGCCGTCGAAGGCGGCATCGAAGGTGTGCCTGGAAATGCCTTTCGCCTTGGCCTGCGGCCACAGGTCGTCCTGCAGCCAGGCGCGAAACTGGTCGTTGATCGTTGCAGCGGAGGCGGGAGCGGAAAGGAGGAGACTGGTTAGCGCGGCCAGAAGAAATGCAGAGACTACATTGCGAAGGTTGCGTTCTGCGCCAAGGAATGCAGTCATCTCAACAAACATCCCCGCCAACTTCGTCAAAACGCCGTCCGCGAGCGCAGTGCAGCGGCCAGCGTGCCTTCGTCGAGATAGTCGAGTTCGCCGCCGACCGGCACGCCATGTGCCAGACGCGTCACCTTGATGTCGAAGCCGGACAATTGGTCGGTGAGGTAGTGCGCGGTGGTCTGGCCCTCGACCGTCGCGTTGACGGCGAGGATGACCTCCTTGACCTCGCCACCGGCGACACGGTCGACCAGCGAGCGCAAGTTGAGCTGGTCGGGCCCGATGCCGTCGAGCGGCGACAGCGTGCCGCCGAGCACGTGATAACGCACATTCATCGCCGCCGCGCGCTCCAGCGCCCACAGGTCGGAGACGTCCTCGACGACGATGATGGTGCCGGCGTCACGGCGCGGATCGGTGCAGATCATGCAAGGGTCGGATGTATCGACATTGCCGCAGGTCGAGCAGATGCGCACCTTGTCTGCCGCCTCGGCCATGGCGGCGGCGAGCGGCGACAGCAGTTGCTCCTTCTTCTTGATCAGATGGAGTGCCGCACGCCTGGCCGAACGGGGTCCCAGCCCCGGCACCTTGGCCAGGAGCTGGATCAGGCGTTCGATCTCGGGACCGGCGATTCGCTTCGACATCGCTCTGATCTAGGATTTTTCAGAGCGCTTTGAAACATGCCACGTCCGCATCAACCGCCATATTGGCTAGGTGGATCATGGAGCCGGATCAATTGGTCTCGAGTGGCCGGTCCTGGCTGGCAATCATCGCGCCGATGGCGTCGGTGTTCTCAGGCGTGGACTGGAACCCCACCATCGTCGCCTCCTGTGGCGCGTTTTGAACCGAGGAGATGACCCTTGTGTTCAGGGTTCCGCCAAAACGGGCGGCATCTGGCTCTTCCATAGGTTCCTGCATCGCCACCACCGTCGGCTGAACCGAGACACGCGCGGATTTCGCGGACGGCGCAGCTGCCGCCGTCACATAGGTCTGTTGGGCAGGGGCGGATCGAACGGTTGCCGTCCTGGCCGGAGGTGCGGGCTCGGCGGAAGCGACCATTATCGCCGGTGCGGCCGGCTTCTCGGGTGCCGCAGAGGCAATTGCGACCTGCGGCTCATCCGGCAGCGGCTGCCAGTTGCGGCCGCGCTTCTCATAAAAGGCATTGCCGCCGGCAACCATCGTGTAGTGCATATTCTTGTAAGGGAAGCGCAGCCCGGCGGTGTGGAAATACATCGTGTTCTTCAGCTTTGCCTTGCGCTCGCCCTTGAGCACGGCATCGGCGGCTTCCTCGACATCGGGCATCGCCCGCGAATTCATCGGCCTCGTCATGACGCCAGGCGCGAACTGCCCGCCCTCGCCCACCACCTCGCAGATGGTGCTTCCGTGGTTGCCGGAGCGGAGCCGGTTCATCACCACCGTGCCGACGGCGATCATGCCATCGCGGCTTGAGCGATTGGATTCAAAGAACATCGCCCGTTCCAGGCATTCCTTGTCCTTGGGCGTATGGCTGTAGGCCCGGGAGCTCAGGAAACTCGGCGTGATGGCATCGGTCAGGCTGGCGACGGACATACCGTGCGAAGTGGTTTGGCTGCATGCAGCCAAAAACAGAGGTGAAATGACGGCGCCGAGCAACAGCGGCGCCTTCCATCGCGTGGCAATCAACAGGTAACCCTCTCACTTCCATGCCCGCCCCCAGGCTGCGGCAAGAATGAGACACTTTCAGGCAAAAAGATGGCCAAAACGTTATTACCGGGGCACTGTTGCCAAATTGGCACGGTTGCATGGCTTTATGCGGGCTACCGCCCGGCTGCAATCGCCACCGGCTGGCCAGGTTCAGCCTCTTCGATCTTCTCCGAAAACAGGCCGCGCCGGAGGAACAGCGCCCGCGCGTCCCTGGCCGTCGGCGCGATCCTTGCCGGCCAGCCGCTTTCGACGAACTCGGCCTTGGTGAAGTCCGGATTTGTCTCGCTGGCCGCCTCCAGGAATTCGGCGATCTCCAGCACGATCGCGCGCTCGTCTTTCGAAAGCGCGGATGTGCCGGCCTCGATCGACGGGCGATGGACGAAGTCCTCGAACAGGTTGAAGTAGCCCTTGATACCGACGAGATCGACGCCATCGTCGCAGTCGGCCAGGATTTCCAGGATCTCGTAGATCCTGTTGCGGATACGTTGCTCGATCAATCTTTCGGTGGGCTCTTCGGTCATGTCGACCATGGGGCGCGCCGAACGCTAGAAGGGCAGTTTCATTCCAGGCGGGATCGGCAGACCGGCGGTCAGCGCCTTGGTCTTTTCCTGCATGATCTGCTCGACCTTGGTCTTGGCGTCATTGTGGGCGGCGAGCACCAGGTCTTCCAGGATCTCGACATCATCCTCCTTGAACAAGGATGGATCGATCTTCAGCGACTTCATTTCGAATTTTCCGGTCAGCGTCACGTTGACCAGGCCGCCGCCGGCCTGGCCCGACGCTTCCAGAGTGGCGATCTCATCCTGCATGGCCTGGAACTTGGCCTGCATTTCCTTCGCCTTGCCCATCAGGCCGAGAAGATCTTTCATGGTCTGGTCCTTTGCGGATTCGTTCTGTGGTCAGGTTTCGTCGTCGTCAGCCGGCGGCTCGACCGGCACTTCGGCCTCGGCCGTTTCGGCTTCCGGCGCGTCTGGAATGCGCACGTCGATGATCTTGGCCCCGGGAAAGCGCGCCAGGATAGCGGCCACCGTCGGGTCGCTCTTGGCATCGAGGAAGGCGTTCTCGCGCTTGGCCGATTCCATCTCGGCGAGCGTCTGGCCACCCTCTTCCTTCGACAGCGAAACCAGCCAGCTGCGGCCGGTCCAGGTGCGCAACTTCGTTGTCAGGTCGTTGAGCAGCATCTTGGGCGCGTCGCTGGTCAGGCCGACGTCGATACGGCCGGGCTCGATACGAACCAGGCGGATATAGCTCTTGACCTGCACCTTGAAGGCGATGTCACGCTGCGCGTCAGCCAGGGCAATGATGTCGGCGAGCGATTTCAGCGGCACCGATTGCGTCTCGACGACCGGCTCCGGCGGAGCGACGAAAGCAACAGGGGCTGGCGTGCTCTCCACAAGCCGCATGGTCTGTGCACCGCCGGGCCCGGCCGGCATGCGCGTCTGCGCCATCGCACTGGCGCCACCACCATTGCCCGACCCCGCGGGTGTACCATTCGGGCGTGGGGTGCCATTTTGTACCGGCGTTGCGCCCTCAAGAGATCTCAACGCCTCGTCCAGCGTCGGCAGGTCGGCGGCATGCGCCAGCCGGATCAGCACCATTTCGGCGGCACTCACCGGCCGGTTGGAGGACTGGACCTCGGGAATGCCCTTGAGCAGCATCTGCCATGTCCGCGACAACACTCTGACCGACAACGCCTTGGCGAAATCCGCGCCGCGCTGCCGCTCGTCCTCGGATAGCGAGGCATCCTCGATGGCCGTCGGCACGAAACGCAGCCGCGTGACGAGATGGTTGAACTCGGCAAGATCAGTCAGCACGGCGGCCGGATCAGCACCAGTGTCGTACTGCGCGCGGAATTCGGCAAGAGCGGCCGCTACATCACCCTTCATCACATGTTCGAACAGGTCGACGATGCGGGCGCGGTCGGCGAGCCCCAGCATCGCCCGAACCGCAGCGGCGCTGACCGAGCCGGCGCCGTGGGCAATCGCCTGATCGAGGATGGAGAGCGAATCGCGGGCCGAGCCTTCGGCGGCGCGCGCGATCATCGCCAGCGCGTCGTCGTCGACTGAAATGCCCTCCTTGGCCGAGATCGACGCGAGATGCGCGACCAGCGCGCCGGCGTCGATGCGCCTCAAGTCAAAGCGCTGGCAGCGCGACAGGACGGTGATCGGAACCTTGCGGATCTCGGTGGTGGCAAAGATGAATTTGACGTGCGGCGGCGGCTCTTCCAGCGTCTTCAACAGGCCGTTGAAGGCCTGCGTCGACAGCATGTGCACTTCGTCGATGATGTAGACCTTGTAGCGAGCCGAGACCGGCGCATAGCGCACGCGCTCGATGATGTCCCTGATATCGTCGATGCCGGTGTGCGAGGCGGCGTCCATCTCGATGACGTCGACATGGCGGCCTTCCATGATCGCCTGGCAATGTTCTCCGAGCTCGGCAAGGTCGACCGACGGCTGGTCGATATCAGCGGTTTTGTAGTTCAGGGCACGAGCGAGTATGCGTGCCGTCGTGGTCTTGCCGACGCCACGCACGCCGGTCAGCATCCAGGCCTGGGCGATACGGCCGGTGGCAAAGGCATTGGTGAGGGTGCGCACCGTCGGTTCCTGGCCGACCAGTTCCGAGAAGTTCGAGGGACGGTACTTGCGCGCCAGCACGCGATAGGCGGCCGCCTTGCCATTCTCCAGGCTTTTTGGTCCCGAATTTCCGGCTTCGCTCATTCGCCCATAAGCTCCAAATGGCCGCGCCCGAAAGCGGCCGATTCCTGCGCATAGTCTCGCCCGCGCTGCAATGCGTCGTCAATGTCGCGAGAAGGGCCGGTGAGGTGGGAGGCTGGAACAATGACCCGTTCCGGGCTCGTTAGGGCTGCTTCCTTCCGGACCTGACCCGGTTGGCGAGTGGATCGTCCACCACCAACCTCCCGTCGTCCATATCGGCAATTGTTCGATGAAATGCAAGTGCGCAGAAGAAATCCCGGATTCCTTTGCAGCCTTCGCCGGCGCGTCGGCTGACGGAGCATCAAACGAAAACCCGCCTGCGCGGCGGGTCACTGGCGCAAATCAGCACCATGAACAAATATGTACCATAGCTGAGGTCACGAATCAAGAAAAAATTCCTATCGTGAAGAGCTGCCGATCGCGAGGGCGCAATGATTCGCTTGCAGCCCCCTTGCCGCCGCTCTAGCGTTCATGCCCTTGAGGAAACCAAGAAAAGCAAGGGAAACGCCGATGATGACGGGCCTGAAGGCCGGATTCACGCTGGACTCCCGGCTGGAGGCGGATAGCGAGCAGTTGATGTGGCTGGGGCTGTGCGAGTTGCGGGTGATGAACGACCGCCGCTGGCCATGGCTGCTCCTGGTGCCGCAGCGGCCAGGCGCGGAGGAGATCCACGAGATGACGCCGCTCGACCAGGCAATGCTGACCTTCGAGACCAATATGGTGGCGCAGGCGCTGAAGAAAGCGACAGGCTGCACCAAGATCAACACCGGCGCGCTCGGCAACATCGTGCGCCAGTTGCACATCCATATCATTGCGCGTTCGGAAGGCGATCCCGGCTGGCCGGGCCCGGTGTGGGGATACGGCCTGCGCGAGCCCTATAAAGGCTCCGACCTGCGGCGGTTTGCCGAAACGATCAAGGCGGCGCTATAAGCGTTCCCCGTGTCCATCCCGCAACGCAGAGTTTCCATGAGCTTCCGCCTGTTTGACGCGCCCTTGCGCGAGCCGAGCCAGTTCGTCGGCTTTGCCGGCAACATCATCGACCGGCAGTCCGAAAACCGCGCCGACGATTCGGTCGACAAGGCGCTCGCCGACCCGGCGACACGGCTTTTGTTGATGCATGGCGGGCGGCTCTATCTGAAGCTCGGGGATGGCAGTGGTCTCGACCCCTGGTTTGGCGCCTCCGAGAGCGAGCCTTTCGAACCATTTCTCGAACAGGGTGTCCTGCTCGGTCTCTCCGAACAGGGACCCGTGCTGGCCGTGCCCGGCGGCGTCGATCCGGAGCGGCTTCCGGAAACCATCAAGGCAATCGACTACCGCTCGGTCTACATGCAGGGGCTGATCGATGAGGCGGCTGCCGGCGCGATGGCGCAAGGTGCGGCCCTGCTGGCCTGGCATGCAAGCCATCGTTTCTGCAGCAAATGCGGCACGCAATCGCAGATGCGGGCCGGCGGCTACAAGCGCCACTGCCCGAATTGCGGCACCGAGCATTTTCCGCGTACCGACCCCGTCGCGATCATGCTGACGGCGACGCGGGAGAAATGCCTGCTCGGGCGCGGCCGGCATTTCGCGCCGGGCATGTACTCCGCCCTTGCCGGCTTCATCGAGCCGGGCGAGACGATCGAAGCGGCAGTGCGCCGCGAGACGCTGGAGGAGGCTGGCATCCGGCTTGGCCGCGTCGTCTATCACGCCAGCCAGCCCTGGCCGTTTCCTTATTCGCTGATGATCGGCTGCTTCGGCGAGCCGCTCAACGACGATATCCAGGCCGATTTGAACGAGCTGGAGGACTGCCGTTGGTTTGCCCGCGACGAGGTGCGTTCGATGCTGACCAGGGAGCATCCCGGCAATTTGGTCACGCCACCGAAAGGCGCCATTGCTCACCACCTCATCCGCGCCTGGGTCGACTCGGAGTGATGGCAGCGACTATCGAAAGACCATTCAGGAGCAGCAAATGATCCGTCACACCGTCGTCTTCACGCTGAAGCATCCGCCACATTCGCTGGAGGAACGGAGGTTCCTGGTCGACGCCAAGAAAATCCTCACCGCGATCAGGGGCGTCACGCATTTCGAGCAATTGCGGCAGATCAGCCCCAAGAACGACTATCGTTTCGGCTTCTCGATGGAGTTCGCCGATCAGGCTGCCTATACCAGGTACAACGATCATCCCGACCACGTCGCTTTCGTACGCGACCGCTGGGTGCCGGAGGTCGAGACGTTCATGGAAATCGACTATGTGCCGCTGGGCGCGGTGATCTAGTCAGCGACCTTCCACTGCTCACGCGACGCGCTGGCCGGATATACGCCCAGAATTCGCACTTCGCGTGAGAAGAAGCGAAGCTCGTCCAGCGCCAGCTTGACCAGCGGATCTTCGGGATGACCCTCTATGTCGGCGTAAAACAGCGTCGCGGTGAAAGCCCCCAGCTGGTAACTCTCCAGCTTGGTCATGTTGATGCCGTTGGTGGCGAAACCGCCCATCGCCTTGTAGAGCGCGGCCGGCACGTTGCGGACGCGGAAGATGAAGGTCGTCATCATCTTGACGTCCGGAGACGGGCGCTCGGCCCATTGCTTGTTCTTGGTGAGGACGACAAAGCGGGTGACGTTGCTGTCGGTGTCCTCGACATTATGCTCGATGATGTCGAGCCCATAGAGCGTCGCGGCCAGCGTCGGCGACAGCGCCGCCATGGTGCGGTCCTTGCCCTCGGAGACCATCTTGGCGGCGCCAGCCGTGTCACCGGCGACGATCGCCTTCCAGCCGTTCTTGCGGATGTATTTGCGGCACTGGCCAAGCGCGTGGATGTGGCTGTGCACGGTCTTGATCTCGTCGCGTTTGACGCCGGGCAGCACCATCAGCTGGAAATGGATGGGCAGGAAGTATTCGCCGATGATGTGGAGCTTCGATTCCGGCAACAGATGGTGGATATCGGCGACCCGCCCGGCAATTGTGTTCTCGATCGGAATCATGGCGAGATCGGCCTTGCCGGTCTCGACCGCGTTGAACGCGTCCTCGAAGGTCGGGCACGGCAACGGCTCCATCGATGGATAGACGTTGCGGGAAGCGGTGTCGGAATTGGCACCCGGCTCGCCCTGGAAGGATATTCTGTTGGTCTTTTCAGGCATGGCCAATTCTCGATTCAAGGGGTCTCAGCTTCGAAGGGATTTCTCAGTTTGCAAGGATGGTTCTGGCGCGTTCGAGATCTTCCGGCGTGTCGACGCCAAGCGGCAGCGACTGGACGATCTCGGCATCGATGCGCATGCCGGCTTCGAGCGCCCGTAGCTGTTCCAGCCGTTCTCGCCGCTCCAGAGGCGACGGCTTCAGTGCGACAAAACGCTCTAGCGCGGCACGGCGATAGGCATAGAGGCCGACATGATGATAGAGCGGCCCCTCGCCCCAAGGTGCTGTGGCGCGCGTGAAATAGAGTGCCCTCAGCCTGGTGCGCGAGAGCGGCGAGCCGACGATCTTGACGACGTTGGGATTGGTCTTTTCCTCGTCGCGGACGATCTCGACACCGAGGGTGGCGATGTCCACCGCGCTGTCCTCGAACGGCCTGAGCGAGGCGACGATGATGCCGGGATCGATGGTCGGCAGATCGCCCTGCACATTGACGATGGTTTCGACCTTGCGCTCGGGATCGAGCGCGACCAGCGCCTCGTGGATGCGGTCGGAACCGGATTCGTGGTCCATTCGCGTCATCACGGCCTCGAAACCATGCGCGCGCACCGCTTCGGCCACGCTTTGCGTGTCGGTCGCCACCACGACCCGGCCGAGGCCGGACTCCGTGGCGCGGCGGGCGACATGGACGATCATCGGCGCGCCGGCGATGTCGGCCAGCGGCTTGCCCGGCAGGCGTGTCGAGGCTATGCGGGCCGGGATCAGAATCAGTGTGGACATGCGCGGTGCAAGGCGTCTCGAAGAGGACAGGGAAAGTGGCAAAAGGTCTCACTGGAAGCGCCCTTATAGGTGTTGCAACGCCGCAGCAAAAGACCTAGTTTCCGCCCGATTTGACCGCCCTGGCAGGGTGATCACGATACCGACGGACGGAGTGGACGGTTCGGTCCGCCGGAAAAGGGAGCAAGGGGCGTATGGATTCCAACGAAGTCAACAAACTGCTCGCCGGATTGCTCGGAACCGTTTTCGTCGTCTTCTCGGTCGGCATTGTGTCCGACGCGCTGTTTGCCTCGCCGGCTCCGGAAAAGCCCGGTTTCGCCATCGAGGCCGCCGAGCCAGCCGAAGGCGGCCCGGCCGCGCCTGCCGCCGAAGCCAAGCCGATCGCCGACCTGCTGGCCACCGCCAATGTCGAGCAAGGCGCTGCCGTCTTCAAGAAATGCCAGGCCTGCCATTCCGGCGAAAAGGGCGGCCCCAACAAGGTCGGCCCCGATCTGTGGGATCTCGTCGACCGCCCGGTGGCCGAGCATGAAGGCTTTGCCTATTCGGCCGGCATGAAGGAATTTTCCAAGGGCGGCACCGAGAAGTGGACTTACGACAACATCAATCACTTCATCACCTCGCCGAAGAAATTCGTTAAGGGCACCGCCATGGGCTTCGCCGGCCTGCCGAAGGACGAGGACCGCGCCAACGTCATCGCCTATCTTCGCACGCTGTCCGACAATCCGAAGCCGCTGCCTGCGCCAGGCGCTGCCGCCGACGCAACCGCGCCCGCCAAGCCGGCTGAAGGTGCCGCGCCGGCCAAGCCGGCCGCACCCGCACCGGCGCCCGCTCAATAGTCGGATATCCATCTCGACGACCTTGAAAAAGCCGGGTTCAGCCCGGCTTTTTCGTTAGGAAAACCGCATATGCGGCGACAAAGCCGCGCATGGCGGTTTTCACGAGCGCCAAATCGTCTAGATTGTCCATGAACGGGCATTGCGAAGAGGATAGTGCATGACGGTTGGCCGAACGCTTCTCAAGTCGATGCTGGCGGCAGCCCTTCTGGCGGCCGGATTGCAGACGAGCCGAGCGGACGAATGGCGCACCGCCTCATCGCTGATCGGCGAGTCCAAATACGGCGACAACTTCCAGCACTACGACTACGTCAACCCGAACGCGCCCAAGGGCGGCACGTTGAATTCGGTGGTGCTCGGCACCTTCGACAGTTTCAATCCCTACATCGTACAGGGATCACCGGCCGCCGGCCTGGTCGGGTTCGGCGGTGGCCTGCTCTACGATAC
Organism: Mesorhizobium sp. M1050; assembly: GCF_040318715.1. Classification (NCBI taxonomy): domain Bacteria; kingdom Pseudomonadati; phylum Pseudomonadota; class Alphaproteobacteria; order Hyphomicrobiales; family Phyllobacteriaceae; genus Mesorhizobium; species Mesorhizobium sp. M1050. The sequence goes on from NZ_JAMYMV010000054.1 coordinate 26,589, forward strand.
GCTGATGGAACAGGCGACCGACGAAGGCAGCACCAGCCACCCGCTGATCGCCGACGCCTACAAATATCCCGCCGACTATTCCTCGGCGACCTACCGGCTGGACCCTCGTGCCAAATGGCATGACGGCCAGCCGATCACCGTCGACGACGTGATCTGGTCGTTCCAGGTACTCAAGGCGAACAGTGCGCAATACAGCCGCTACTTCGAAAATGTCACCGATGCGGTGGCGATTTCGGACCACGAGGTCGAGTTCCATTTCAACCAGAAGGGCAACCGCGAACTGCCCAAGATCATCGGCGATCTTGCAGTGCTGCCGAAACATTGGTGGGAAGGCACCGATGCCAATGGCAAGAAGCGTGACATCACCAAGCCGACGCTGGAGATTCCGCTCGGCTCAGCCGCCTACAAGATCGCCAGCTTCAAACCGGGCTCGGAAGTCATCTGGCAGCGCGTGCCGGACTATTGGGCGGCCAAGCTGCCGGTGAAGATCGGCCGCGAGAATTTCGATACGCGGCGCTTTACCTACATACTCGATGACAATGCGGCCTGGTTGGCCTTCACCAAGGGCGGGCTGGAAGACCTCAACCGCGAATTCAGCTCGCGCAAATGGGCGACAGCTTATGATTTCCCGGCGATCAAGGCCGGCGACGTCATCAAGAAGGTCTTCGAGAGCCACTCGCCGCAGCCGATGCAGGCATTCGTGCTCAATCAACGGCGGCCGCTGTTCCAGGATCGCCTGGTGCGCGAGGCGCTGACCTATCCGTTCGATTTCGAGTCGATGAACCGAACGCTGTTCTTCGGTTCTAATACCCGTACTTCAAGCTATTTCCAGGGCACCGACCTGGCGTCGAGCGGTTTGCCGCAAGGCAAGGAACTGGAAATCCTGGAAAAGTACCGCGACAAGCTGCCGCCTGAACTCTTCACCCAGCAGTTCAAGCTGCCGGTCTACGATTCACCGCAAGCGGAACGGAAGTACCTCAAACAGGCCGTCGACCTCTTCGCCAAGGCCGGCTGGGTGATCAAGGGCGGCAAGATGGTCAATGCCAAGACCGGCGCTCCCTTCAAGTTCGAGATCCTGGGCTGGAACGACACCGACCAGGTGATCGCCAGCCCCTATATCGCGAATCTGCGCAAGATCGGCGTTGATGCCACGTTGCGCATCATCGACCAGACGCAATACATCAACCGCGTCAACCATTTCGAATTCGATGTCGTCACCGGCCTGTTCGGCCAGTCCGATTCGGCCGGCAATGAGCAGCGCGATTTCTGGAGCTCGAAGGCCGCCGACACGCCCGGTTCGCGAAATCTGATGGGCATCAAGGATCCGACCGTCGACGCATTGGTCGACCGCGTCATCTTCGCCACCGACCGCGAGGATCTCGTCGCCGCCACTCATGCGCTCGACCGCGTGCTGCTGTGGAATTTCTATGTCGTGCCGCAATATCATCGCTCGGCAATATGGGTGGCCTACTGGAACAAATTCGGCATCCCCGAAAAGCAGCCTGCCTATTCCGGCTATGATCCCGACTCCTGGTGGATCGACATCGACAAGGAAAAGGCGCTGGCGGCCAAATACAGGGGCAGCAATTGATGGTGGGCCTGCCCCGCCGCGATTTCCTGGCGCTGGGCACTGCTGCCGCTGCCGCCGCCATGCTGCCGGGCAAGGCCTTCGCCGACATTGCGACCGGCGTGAAGCTGCACGGCTTGTCCGCCTTCGGTGATCTCAAATACAGCCCGGATTTCACCCATTTCGACTATGTGAATGTCGATGCGCCGAAGGGCGGCATCTTCAACTTCTCGCCGCCGAACTGGGGCTACAACCAGAACACGCTGACCTTCAACACGCTGAACTCCTTCACCCAGAAGGGCGATGCGCCGCCGCGCATGGAGATGTGCTTCGACGCGCTGATGGTCAGGGCTCTGGACGAGCCGGACGCCCTCTATGGGCAGCTCGCCGACGGCGTGACGGTTTCCGACGACCGCAACAGCTTCGAGTTCTCACTGAGGCCGCAGGCGCGCTTCCACGACGGCACGCCGCTGACGGCAGAGGACGCCGCCTTCACCTTCAAGCTGTTCAAGGAAAAGGGCCATCCCGACTTTTCGCTGTCCTTGATCCACCTCGACGAGGCGGTCGCCGTCGATCAGCACACGCTCAAGCTCAATTTTTCCGGCAAGCAGTCCGCCCGCACGGTGCTCAATGTCGTGGAGTTCCCTATCCTGTCGAAGGCCTTCTACACGGCCAACCCGTTCGACTCCTCGCAACTGAACCCGCCGCTCGGCTCCGGCGCCTACAAGATCGGTCGCTTCTCGGCCGGCGCGTGGATCGAATACGACCGGGTGGCCGACTATTGGGGCCGCGACCTTCCGGTCAATCGCGGCATGAACAATTTCGATACTATCCGGATCGAGTTCTACCAGAACCGAATGGCCGGCTTCGAAGCGTTCAAAAAAGGCGAAATCACCTACCGCGAGGAATTCACGTCGCGCGTTTGGGCGACCGCCTACGACTTTCCGGCCCTGACCGCTGGCAAGGTGGTCAAGCACGAATTTCCCGCCGAGAAACGGCCGACGATGCAGGGAACCGCCGTCAACCAGCGACGCGAGCAATTTCGCGACGCGCGCGTGCGCCAGGCGATCGCTCTCTGCTTCGATTTTGAATGGACGCGGCGCAACTTCTTCTACGGCTCCTATGAGCGCTCGCAGTCCTGTTTCGAGAAGTCGGACTTTCGCTCAGAAGGACCGCCGTCGTCACAGGAACTGGCTCTGCTGGAGCCGTTGCGCGCACAGCTCCCAGCGGAGGTCTTTGGCGAGGCGGTAAGCCAGTCCCCGTCCGACGGCTCCGGCCGTGACCGCAAGCTGCTTGGCCAGGCAGCGAAGCTTCTGGCTGCGGCCGGCTGGAAAAGGTCGGGCGATTTCGTTGTCAACGACAAGGGCGGCCGACTTTCGGCCGAGTTTATGGTCGACGACGATACCTTCGTCCAGGTCTATTCGCCCTGGGTCGCCAATATGAAGGCGATCGGCATCGACGCCACGATCCGGCTGGTCGATTCGGCGCAATACCAAGCCAGACAGGCGACGTTCGATTTCGATCTGCTGTCGGCCGCTTTCTCATTCAACGCCACGCCGACTCGCGACGACCTCGAAACCTTCTTTCATTCAAGCACGGCAAAAGTGTCCGGCTCGCGCAACCTGCCGGGCATCGCAGATCCTGCGATCGACAAACTGATCGACGCCGTCGGCGCGGCCAAGGATCGGGAAAGCCTGACCGTTGCGATGCGGGCGCTCGATCGGGCCTTGCGCGCACGGCGCGATTGGATTCCAAGTTGGTTCCTGGCGAATCACCGAAGCGCCTTTTGGGATATGTTCGGCTTTCCCGAGCAGAAGCCCGATTTCGGCTTTCCGGTCGAGGCGCTGTGGTGGTTCGACAAGGGCAAGGCGGCAAAAATTGGCAAAGCCTGAGATATCAGTCCAACGAGGACAGAAAGCCTGATGGGCGCCTATATCCTGCGCCGCATCCTGTTGATGATCCCGACGCTGTTCGGCATCATGGCGATATCCTTCGCCGTCATCCAGTTCGCCCCTGGCGGGCCAGTCGAGCAGGTCATCGCCAGGTTGACCAACCAGGGCGGCAGCGACCGCCTCGGCGGTGGTGGCGGTGGCGACGCGGGCGGCAGCGCCAATTTTGACGTTGCCGGCGACGTCAGCTCGAAATATCGCGGCGCGCAGGGCCTCGATCCGGAATTCATCAAGAAGCTGGAAAAGCAGTTCGGCTTCGACAAGCCGCCGCTCGAGCGCTTCGGCATGATGTTGTGGAACTATATCAGGTTCGATTTCGGCGACAGCTATTTCCGCGACATTTCGGTGCTCGACCTGATCCTCGAAAAAATGCCGGTGTCGATCTCGATCGGCCTGTGGATCACGCTTCTATCCTACCTGATCTCCATCCCGCTCGGCATCCGCAAGGCCGTCAAGGACGGCTCTACGTTCGATGTCTGGACCAGCGGCGTCGTCATCGTCGGCTATGCCATCCCAGGCTTCCTGTTCGGCATCATGCTGATGGTGCTGTTTGCCGGCGGGTCCTTCTGGGACTGGTTTCCGTTGCGCGGCCTTACCTCGGACAATTGGGATCAGCTGTCCTGGTGGGGCAAGATCGTCGATTATTTCTGGCACATGACCTTGCCGCTGACGGCGCTGGTGCTGTCGGCCTTCGCCACCACGACGCTGTTGACCAAGAACTCGTTCCTGGAAGAGATCCGCAAGCAGTATGTGGTGACGGCGCGGGCAAAGGGCCTTTCGGAGCGGCAGGTGCTCTACGGCCACGTTTTCCGCAACGCCATGCTGATCGTCATTGCCGGTTTTCCCGGCGCCTTCATCTCGGCCTTTTTCACCGGCTCGCTGCTGATCGAGAACATCTTTTCCCTCGACGGCCTTGGCCTGCTCGGCTTCAGGTCGGTGGTCGAGCGCGACTATCCGGTCGTGTTCGCCAACCTCTACATCTTCTCGCTGCTCGGGTTGTTCGTTGGGCTGCTGTCCGACCTGATCTACACCTGGGTCGATCCGCGCATCGATTTCGAGCGGAGAGACGTCTGATGTCGGATGCTACTGCCCCCGCGGGAGCGACGCCGCAGCGGATCGCGCGGCCCTGGCTGTCGCCGCTCAACAAGCGCCGCCTGCAGAACTTCAAAGCCAACCGGCGCGGCTACTGGTCGCTATGGATATTCCTCGTCCTGTTCGTGCTGTCGCTGTTTGCCGAGTTCATCGCCAACGACAAGCCGATCATCGCTTCCTACAAGGGCGAAATCCTGTTTCCGGTGCTGGTCGCCTATCCCGAGGAAAAGTTCGGCGGCTTCTATGCCGTCACCGACTATCGCGACCCGGTCATCCAGGATGAGATCAACGCCAATGGCTGGATGATCTGGCCGCCGGTGCGGTACTCCTACCAGACCGTCAACAACGCCATTCCTGAAGCAGCTCCCGCCAAGCCGTCCTGGGAGTACGACGCCAAGATGCGATGCAACCAGTATCCGCAAGGTCCGGCCGATCCGGCCTGCATCGTCGGCAACTGGAACTGGCTCGGCACCGACGACCAGGCGCGCGACGTGCTGGCGCGCGTCATCTACGGCTTTCGCATCTCGGTGCTGTTCGGCCTGATCCTGACTGCCGGCTCGGCACTGATCGGCGTCGCGGCCGGCGCCGTGCAAGGCTATTTCGGCGGCTGGACGGATCTGCTGTTCCAGCGTTTCATCGAAATCTGGTCGGCGATCCCGGTGCTCTATCTCCTGCTCATCATAGCCGCCATCCTGCCGCCGGGCTTCTTCATCCTGCTCGGCCTGATGCTCCTGTTCTCCTGGGTAGCGCTGGTCGGCGTGGTGCGGGCCGAGTTCCTGCGCGCCCGCAACTTCGAATATGTCAACGCGGCGCGCGCGCTCGGCGTACCCAACCGCACCATCATGTTCCGGCACCTGTTGCCCAACGCAATGGTGGCGACATTGACCTTCATGCCGTTCCTGCTCTCAGGTTCGATCTCGACGCTGACTTCGCTCGATTATCTCGGCTTCGGCCTGCCGCCCGGCTCCGCGTCGCTCGGCGAACTGCTCAAGCAGGCGCAGCGAAACCTCAACGCGCCGTGGCTCGGCATTTCGGGCTTCATCGTCATCTCGCTGATGCTGTCGCTGCTGGTCTTCGTCGGTGAGGCGACGCGCGATGCCTTCGATCCGCGCAAGACGTTCAGATGAGCGGAGCCCCCCTGCTCAGCGTACAAGACCTCAGTGTCGCCTTTAGCCAGGGCGATGGCCAGTCGACGGCTGTCGACCACATCTCGTTCGACATCGCCAAGGGCGAGACGGTGGCACTCGTCGGCGAATCCGGCTCCGGCAAATCGGTGTCTGCGCTGTCGGTGCTGAAGCTGTTGCCCTATCCCAGTGCCAGCCACCCCTCGGGAAAGATACTGTTCCAGGGCGCCGACCTGCTTGCGATGAGCGAGAAGCAGTTGCGGCAGGTGCGTGGCAACAAGATCACCATGATCTTCCAGGAGCCGATGACCTCGCTCAATCCGCTGCACACGATCGAGCAGCAGATCGTCGAGATCCTGAAGCTGCATCAGGGCATGGCCGACCGCCCGGCCAAGGCGCGCACGCTGGCCTTGCTCAACGAGGTCGGCATCCGCGATCCGCAAAAACGCCTCGATGCCTATCCGCACCAGCTGTCCGGCGGTCAGCGTCAGCGCGTCATGATCGCCATGGCGCTGGCCAACGAGCCCGAATTGCTGATCGCCGACGAGCCGACGACGGCGCTCGACGTCACCGTGCAGGCGCAGATCCTCGAGCTGCTGGCCGGCTTGAAGAGCCGCAAAGGCATGTCGATGCTGTTCATCACCCACGATCTCGGCATCGTGCGCAAGATTGCCGACCGGGTCTGCGTGATGACCAAGGGAAAGATCGTCGAGACCGGTCCGACCAAGGAGATTTTCGCCAATCCGCAGCATGCCTATACAAAACATCTGCTGGCGGCCGAGCCGAAGGGCAAGCCGCCGGCGGCCAATGCCGCCGCCAAACCAGTGATGACGGGCAAGGACATAAAGGTCTGGTTCCCGATCAAGCAGGGCTTCTTCCGCCGCACCGTCGACAATGTGAAGGCGGTCGACGGCATCGATGTCACCGTGCGGGCCGGCCAGACGCTCGGCGTGGTCGGAGAATCGGGGTCAGGCAAGACGACGCTCGGCCTGGCGCTGGCGCGCATGATCTCCTCGACCGGAGCCATCCAGTTCAACGGGCGCGACATCAACCAGCTCACCTTCAACGCCATGCGGCCGCTCAGGCGCGAGTTGCAGATCGTCTTCCAGGATCCATTCGGCTCGCTCAGCCCGCGCATGTCGATCGCCGAGATCATCGAGGAAGGCCTGAAGATCCACGAGCCGAAGCTGTCGCCCGACCAGCGCGACGACAAGGTGGCGGCCGTGCTGAAGGAGGTCGGCCTCGATCCGGCGACGCGCAACCGCTATCCGCACGAATTCTCCGGCGGCCAGCGCCAGCGCGTCGCCATCGCGCGCGCCATGGTGCTCAACCCGCGCTTCGTCATGCTGGACGAACCGACATCGGCGCTCGACATGAGCGTACAGGCACAGGTCGTCGACCTGTTGCGCAGCCTGCAGGCCAAGCACGACCTCGCCTATCTCTTCATCAGCCACGATTTGAAGGTTATCCGCGCGCTCGCCAACGACGTCATCGTCATGCGCAATGGCAGGATCGTCGAAGCCGGCCCTTCCCGGCAGATTTTTGAAAATCCGCAAACCGACTATACTCGGGCGCTGATCTCGGCCGCCTTCAAGATAGAAACGGCGCCGGTCGGCATCGTCAGCGAGTAATTTGCGTGCAGAGGGACTAAAAGATCGCAATGGAAAAAGGCCGCATCCTGCTTGCCGTCACCGGCTTCAATCCGCAGCGCTGGCGCGAACTCCTGTCGGCCGAACGCGAGGTGGTGCTGGAACCGGACGGCGCCAGCGATCCTTCGATCACCTATGCGGTGGTGTGGAAGCAGAAGCCGAACCTGCTGGCCTCGCTGCCCAATCTGCGCGCCATCTTCTCGATCGGAGCGGGTGTCGACCACATCTTCGCCGACCCCGGGCTGCCCGACGTTCCGATCGTCAAGGTCGTCGCCGGCAACCTCACCCAGTACATGACCGAATACGTCGTCTGGCGGGTTCTCGACCATCACCGCCAAGGCCTGCTTTACCGGTCGCAGCAGTCGAAGAAGATCTGGCACGAGCCGCAGCAAAGGCCGGCCGGCGACATTTCCGTCGGTATCATGGGCCTCGGCAGCCTCGGCCGCGCGGCAGCCTCGGTGCTGCTATCGCTCGGCTTTGCCGTGAACGGCTGGTCGCGCAGCGACAAGGCTATGGAAGGCGTGGCGACCTATTCCGGCGAGGCCGGATTGATCCCCTTCCTCAAGGCGACTGACATCCTTGTCGTACTTTTGCCGCTGACGCCGGACACCAAGGGCATCATCAACTATGGCGTGCTGAAGGAATTGCGGAAGCGCAACGGCCTCGGCGGCTCGGTGCTGATCAATGCCGGACGCGGCCGCCTGCAAAAGGACGCCGACATTTTGCGGGCGCTGGATGACGGCACGCTGAAGGAGGCGAGCCTTGACGTGTTCGAAGTCGAGCCGCTGCCGAAGACCAGTCCTATGTGGGGACATCCAAAAGTGTTCGTCACGCCGCACGCGGCAGCGACTTCCGACCCCGTCCATCTGGCGCCGATCATGCTGCGCCAGATGGACGCCTTCGAGCGCGGCGAAAAGCTCGACAATCTGGTGGACCGCAAGGCGGGGTATTAGCCAGGCAACGCCAATTTCTTCTGCTTGTCCGGTTGGCCGCACTGGCGGCGATTGATCGACCGGTTCATGGCATCGATCTCGCCGCTCGCCTGGTCGGTATCGCGCTTGACCTTGGAGCGCATGTCCGGCGTGAACGGGCCGAAGCCCATCGCCGGGTTGGAGAATGTCGGCTTGGCCGTCGTCGGAAGGTTGTATTGCTGCGCCAACCCGTTGCGCTGTGCTAGCAACTGATCGCACGGCACGCTGTCATACTGCAGGGACGACTGGATGTTGGCGTCCTGGCGTTCCGACATCGAGGTGCCGCCAACGCAGCCGGCTGTCAGCACGCAAGATGCCAAGATCATCATGTTCCAGCGCATCGAGATGCTCCTCCTGATATCGCGCCCTGATCCGACCAGATCGCAAATATCAGTCGCGCATGCAAATCGGACTTTTTTGGCAGCACGAATATTTGTGAGGCCGGCGAGACAGTATCCTCAAGCGGCCGGCAACTTGCCCGCCACAACGACCAGCCCGTTGACGGGTTCGCGCCGGTCTTGCCTGATCACGGTCGTTTCCAGCGACAGGACCGAAAATCCGTTGGCAGCCAGGACGTCACGCACATAGTGTTCCGCATGTGCGTAGCGGCGCGACGGCTGCAAGGCAAAATCGCCATTTCCGGCCAGCCCCTCGACGGAAACGCAAACAGGCCGTCCTTGGCCAGCAAGCCGGCAATCGTCCTCACCGCGCCATCGAGCGCACCGACATAGATGAAGACATCGGCCACAGTCACCAGATCGGCCGGGCCGGCATGGACAAAATCCCGCAGATCGGCCTTGCCCAGGACATCGTAGACGCCCTTCGTCCGCGCCTTTCTCAGCATCCTGGCCGAAATGTCGTAACCCTCGAGCCGATCGACGATCGGCCGCAGCCTCTGCCCCATCAAGCCGGTGCCGCAGCCGAGATCGAGCGCCAGCGCGAAGCGGCTCGGCCTCGCCGCTCGAATGGCCTGGTCGAGCACCTCAGGCAGCCGGTAGCCCAGTCTATCGACCAGCGATTCATCGAAGCTCTCGGCATAGTGGTCGAACAAAGTCTCGACGAAGGCGCTGGGCAGCGCGACGAGCGCCGGCGCCTTGCCGATCAATTGAAGGTTCAGGGCGGCGCCTTGTCGATCCGATGGATCGAGTTGCAGCGACATCGTCCAGGCCCGTGCTGCCAGATCCGGCGCGCCCGCCGCCTGCTGCATTTCGCCGAGACGAAACCAGCCCATCGCCCATTGCGGTGTCATTTCCAGCGCGCCGAGCAGCAATTCAGCCGCTGCCGCGTGAGCGCCATCCGCATGGAGCATCTCGGCATATTCGGCACGGCGATCGGCGTTCAAGTCGCCGGACGAGGCCTGAAGCGGTTTCATGGCGGTTGGTCCTGTCGGCGGATCGAGCCAGCGGTGCTGTATGCGGGAGTCAGCAGTCACTTACAACAGGCTTCCCGCGGCGGAATTATATCCTATCTTGCGACCATGCGCGCCAGCGACTTGCTTCATCCCCGGCCCGAGGGCCTTTATTGCCCGCCAGGCGATTTCTTCATCGACCCGGTGCGGCCGGTCAACCGCGCGTTGATCACGCATGGCCATTCCGACCACGCGCGTTCCGGCCATCGCTCGGTGCTGGCGACGCAGCAGACGCTCGACATCATGGGGCTGCGCTACGGCGAGGATTTTGCGGGAACGACGCAAGCAGCGCGGCTCGGCGAGACGATCGACCTCGACGGCGTCAGCGTCAGCTTCCATCCAGCGGGCCATGTGCTGGGCTCGGCGCAGATATCAGTTGAGCATCAGGGCACGCGCATCGTCGCCTCCGGCGACTACAAGCGGCAGAGGGACGCCACCTGCGCGCCATTCGAGCCGATCCGGTGCGATGTGTTCATCACCGAAGCGACCTTCGGCCTGCCGGTATTCCGTCACCCACCCGACACCGAGGAGATCGCTCGCCTGCTGAAATCGGCGGCACAGTTTCCCGAACGCTCGCATCTGGTCGGCGCCTATGCGCTGGGCAAGGCGCAGCGGGTGATGCGGCTGTTGCGCGACGCCGGCTACGACCGACCGCTCTACATCCACGGCGCACTGGCCAAACTCAGCGAATACTACCAGAGCCAGGGCATCGACCTTGGGCAGTTGGAGCCGGCAACCGTCGAAAGCGGCGGCAAGGATGATTTCAGTGGCGCCATCGTCGTCGGCCCGCCATCGGCCTTCGCCGACCGCTGGGCACGGCGCTTTCCCGATCCGATCTCGTGCTTTGCCTCGGGCTGGATGCGCATCCGCCAGCGTGCCAAGCAAGGCGGCGTCGAACTGCCGCTGATCATCTCCGACCATGCCGACTGGGACGAACTGACCGCCACCATCAAGCAGACCGGAGCTGAGGAAATCTGGGTGACGCATGGCCGCGAGGAAGCGCTGGTGCGCTGGTGCGAACTCGAAGGCATCGCCGCCCGGCCGCTGCACCTGGTGGGGTACGAGGACGAGGGCGATTGATGGCATGAACCGCTTCGCCGAACTTCTCGATCGCCTGGTGCTGACGCCGTCGCGCAACGGCAAGCTGACCTTGCTGACCGACTATTTCCGCACCGTGGAGGATCCCGATCGCGGTTTGGCGCTGGCGGCCATCACCGGCGACCTCCACATCGCGGCGGTCAAGCCGGCGATGCTGCGCACGCTGGTCACCGAGCGCATGGATCCGGTGCTGTTCGGCTATTCCTACGACTATGTCGGCGATCTTGCCGAAACGGTGTCGCTGGTCTGGCCGCAAACGCCCGGAAACATCCCGAACCGCGAGCCGACGCTGAGCGAGGTCGTCGCCAAACTGCAGGCGGCAAGCCGTTCCGACGGACCGAAGGTGCTGGCAGGGCTGCTCGATAGCGCCGGCATCTCGGCCCGCTTTGCCATCATCAAGCTGGTCACCGGCGGCCTGCGCATCGGCGTGTCGGCGCGGCTGGCCAAGCAGGCGCTGGCGGATTTCGGCAAGGTCGATGTCACCGAGATCGAAGAGCTTTGGCATGGCCTGTCGCCGCCCTACACAGCACTGTTCGCGTGGCTGGAAGGCAAGGCCGAAAAGCCCCGGAGCACGGCGATGGCGTTGTTTCGCCCGGTAATGCTGTCGAACCCGGTGGGCGACGGCGATCTCGAAAAGCTCGATCCGGCCGATTATGCGGCCGAGTGGAAATGGGACGGCATCCGCGTCCAGGCGGTGGCCGAAGGCGGCATCCGCCGGCTCTATTCGCGCACCGGAGACGATGTTTCGGGTGCCTTTCCCGACCTTGCCGACGCCATGCTTTTTTCCGCGACGCTCGACGGCGAGCTGTTGGTCGGCGATCCCCGAGAGGCGACGGGGACATTCTCGGATCTGCAGCAGCGGCTGAACCGCAAGACGGTTACCGCGAAGATGCAGCAGCAGTACCCGGCCTTCATGCGCTGCTATGATGTGCTGCAGATCGGCGACGAGGATTTGCGCGCGCTGCCGTTTCGCGAGCGCCGCGGCCGCCTCGAAACCTTCGTGAAGACGCTCGACCCAAGCCGGTTCGATCTGTCGCCGTTCGTCGAATTCTCGGACTGGCATGCGCTGGAAGAACTGCGGCGGGTACCGCTGCATCCAATCATCGAAGGTGTCATGCTGAAGCGCTGGGACTCAGCCTATGTCGCCGGCCGGCCGAAAGGCCCTTGGTTCAAGTGGAAGCGCGATCCGCACACTGTGGACGCGGTGCTGATGTATGCGCAGCGCGGTCATGGCAAGCGCTCGAGCTTCTATTCGGATTATACGTTCGGTGTCTGGTCCGGTCCCGAAGGCGAGGAGGAGCTGGTGCCGGTCGGCAAGGCCTATTTCGGCTTCACCGACGAGGAGTTGAGGCAGATCGACAAATATGTACGCGACAACACGGTCGAGCGTTTCGGCCCGGTGCGCTCGGTGCGGGCCGACCGCGACAACGGCCTTGTGCTGGAAGTCGCCTTCGAGGGGCTCAACCGCTCGACCCGGCACAAATCCGGCGTCGCCATGCGCTTTCCCCGCGTATCACGGCTGCGCTGGGACAAGCCAGCCAACGAGGCCGATCGGATCGAGACGCTGCAGGCCCTGCTCGACCGCTAGAACCCCGTACGCAAGACGGCTTGGCTTGAAATCCGACTTAAACGCAGGCGGAAAGCGATTGCTTTTGTGATCATTTGCTCCCAGCTTGATCGCCCATTCCAGCTAGGAGCGCATGTGATTTCTCGATCCGAAAAGGTTGAACGCTTTCGTGCTCTTCATAAGTCCGGCTGCTTCCTGATCCCAAATCCTTGGGACGTTGCCGGCGCCCGGATCATGGTCGGCTTGGGCTTCAAATCGCTCGCGACGACATCGTCGGGCTATGCGTTCTCCAAAGGCAGGAAGGACGGGGCGTTGGAGGTCAGTCGCGATGAGAGCTTGGCATACGCTGGCGAGATAGCGGCTTCGACCGATGTTCCGGTCACAGCGGATTTGGAGGACGGCTACGAAGACACTCCCGAAGGTGTTGCCGAGACTGTTCGACTCGCTGCGGAGGCTGGACTGGCGGGGTTTTCCATCGAGGACAGGCAGCCGAATTCCGATTTGCCTATACGCGATTTTGATAGCGCGGTCGCGCGGGTAGCTGCCGCGGCCGACGCTGCGCGAAAGTACAACATCGTGTTTACGGCCCGCGCCGATGGGCTCGGCAAAGGAGTATATGATCTCGAAGAGACAATTCGCCGTCTCAAGGCTTTCGAGGCTCTAGGTGCCGAGGTCCTCTATGCACCTGGTGTGCCAGACTTGGCCTCGCTCCAGAAGCTTTGCCGGTCAGTCAGCGCTCCGGTAAATCATGTGCTCGGTCAAGGTGTGTCCGGATTGACCTTCGACCAAATTGCGGGGGCGGGTGTGCGGCGGATCAGCGTCGGTGGCTCGCTTGCCCGAGCAGTCGGCGGAGTGCTGCTGAACATGTGTCGGGAAATGACGACGGGCGACTTCACCGCGCTGGAATGCGCTCCGGCCTGGGGTGATCTACGCAGCCCCAAGCCGGTCCCGTAGGTTCGGAAAGACGGTCGATCCGCCCATGGCGATATCTCGTCAAGCTTCGGGCTTACGGCTCGACCGAAACACGGATTTCGTAGATGTCGGCGGCCTTGCCCTGCTTGTCGAAGTCGGAATTGATGGCGATGGTGCCCGCAGAGCCGGGACGCTTGTCGGGAAACTTCACGTCGAACAGATATTCGTTCTGCTGCTGGCCAACCGCGTAGCGCTTGCGGCCGCAATCGCCCAGTTCGCCGAAATTGCAGTCGACGGAAACTTGCGTCTCCTTGCCTTCCTCGGAACGGGCAATGATGTCGAACACGGCATGTTTGCCGGCGAGCTTCTCCAGCACGCCTTGCCCGACATCGAAGCTGATCGCCGAACCGGACGCTCCGGAGCGTATGCGCAGGAACGAGCCGGTATCGTCCTTCATCACCTCGGCCTTGGCGTCGGACGGGGCGCTGACATGCGACGCGTCTGTCGGCGAAAACACGTTGATCCAGTCGTGCGCCTGATCCGCGGCACCGGGCTTTGCCGGTCCGCCGGGCGGTGTGAAATCGTCGTCGTTGACGGTCGGCGGCGCCTGCGGCGGGGCGGTATCGAGTTGCGCCTGTGTCTTGAAGACGCCGGTCTGTACGGCGAAGAACAGGCCGATGCCAACAGCGGCAAGCAGCGTCACGGTCAGGAAGATGGCGGTCAGCGGCAGGCGACGTCCCCTTATGCGCCGTTCATCGCGATCGGGCGCCACTTCCGCCGCGGCACCGGCCGAGGCCGGAGCCGACATGTCGATGGACGGGGCGTCGGGAAGGGCAGCGTCCGGCATGATATCGGGAACGACGGGCAGCACGCGCGAGCGCGGCGCATCTGAGGCAGAGCGCGGCGCATCCGAGGCGGATTGCACAGGCCCGTCGACGACAGCGGGTGCCGATGGCTGTTGGCCGGCCTCGACCGCTGGAGCGGAGTCCGCACCAAGCTCGACCGCCGGGGCGTCGCCCTGCGGGCCGACATCCGACACCGCCGGCAGGAACTCGGATTCGATTTCGGTGATTTTCGCCTGGATCGCCTTCCGGCGCTTGATGGCGAGTTCCACGGTCACGTCCGGATTGGCCTTTAGCGCGCGATCGAGCGCGGAAAAAGCCGCGCGATAGACCCTTTCGCGGAATGCGCGGTCCTCGGCATTGCCTTTCTCCAAGGCGTTCCGGATCGCTTTTTCGATCGCGTCCAAGCGGGTCCCTCTGTCCGTTCGCCAACCTTGCCGTGATCGTTAGCCGCAGGCGGCCAATCAATCAACGGGCGAACGGCGCATTCTGCCTTGGAGAGGTGTGCAAAGTCCATTGCGGCGCTGTTCCGGCAACGAAATCAGCATGTTTCATCGATTTGCGCGCGCCGGAGGCGCGCAGCGACCGATTTGCGAACAACGCGGCGGCGGGGCTTTCGACGACGGCATGACACGCTCACATGAATCGCCAAGTCGCATCTTGAATTCGCCGCCGGTTGCGTCTATCAACCCCCGCATCTTGGAGGCTCTGGCCTCCTGGGCCGCTTTAGCTCAGTTGGTAGAGCACCGCATTCGTAATGCGGGGGTCGCGTGTTCGAGTCACGCAAGCGGCACCAAAAACTCCCAACAATTAGAATCGCTTGCGCTGGGTTCGCTCGCGAAAACTTATTTGGCTTGGCTCCCAAATAAGGAAAACCTCGTGTTGGCTTCGGCTAGTCAACTCTCACAGGGATCGTTAGGTTGAGCCACCTGGGGGCATTAGTTGAAATTTTTCCTTTCCATGTGGAGAGCTTTTCGATCTTGGTGGTTTGACACTGTTAGCGGTGCCGGCCTGGGCCTGTCCAATTTGAGTGAAACCATTCGATGGTCGTTCATCGCGAACTTTGGTCAGTCCCCTGCTGTCCGGTTGACGATACTGATTCCCTTCATAGGGTATTTGATAATTTTCAATCAAAACCTCCAATCGTACGTAGGTTTGGTTTTCGATAGAATTGAGTACGTATCAATCCCGCAATCTTCCTCAGGAGAGCATGCCACCCTGCGATTTTACAACCTATATTTTGGATTGCTGTTTCTCGGAATTGGGTCATTTCTCTATACTATCTTTGCTCCACGACAGATCAAGCAGCACCCTCTCGTTGCTGACTACGTCAAGTACATGGATTCGATCGTCACCGAGAATCTTACCCGAGCGAGTTTGAACAATTTGCTTGGAATATTTATGAGTTCAAATGACGATGAACAGCGGCACCCAATGTATGGGGTGCCGTCGCTCAGTTTTCCAAGCGAGATCTCCTCCCTCACACACGCCTTTATAAGGTCAGTCTACCTCAAGTCGGAATGGGCAAGGGATCCGCCAGAGTCGGAGCCCAGCGATGATTCAGAACAGGAGGAATTCCCGGAAGACGAGGCGTATCTGGCCGACCTATATACGGGAACTGGACACCTACTGACCAATGTTATCGTTGAGAGAATGTATGCGAGCCGACGATTTGACTTGTACTTCGTCGATTCTATGTTCACATCTGCTCTCCAGAACAGCAGAGACGTTTTCGTGCTTGAACATCAAGCTCTCGACTGCTCGAACTTCCTGGGAAGGGCGGTTGTCGCCACTTTCTATGCCTTCGGCTTCTCCATCCTGTTTATCCCAACTGCGAAGATCACGTTCGCCATTGTGAAAGCATTGTATCTGGGTGAGGCGGCGTAACCTACAGGCGGCCAAAGCCTTCGCCTGTAGCGCGACAAGCATGCGCTTCGCCCCAAGTGTGTGGGCGGCGCGAAGCTTGCTGCTGTGCTGGGTCCAGCTAGTGCGAGGAATAAAGCGCATAGACTGCGGCCAAGTACGACAGGGCAATCATCAGGTAGGCAATCTGGAGAGATGTCATCTGGGCTGAGTCCTTGGTTTTAAAAGGACTCCCTAGATACTCCCGTTTCAGGCACGTTCGCGGCAGAGTTCCTAAAATGTGATCATGGTGCTCGCGATTCACAGCTCGCCGGCTCTCGCCGCCGAAGGCGCGTCGCCCCAGGTGTGCGGGCGGCGCTGTTGCCGCAATTTAAAGGCCTGCTTAGATGGGTGGCCTGCCGTTTCGGGGCGCGGGGGATTGCGATGTCATTCAAATATAAGCTGGCCGAGATCCTGTTGCGTTGGATAAGAATCCTGCGTTCAAAGCAAGATGTGAGCTCATATGATCGATACAAGCAAATTGAAGCGATTACAGAGCGGCTAGAATCTGAGAAGGAGTGGCTTTCAAAACTGACTGTGCCTCCGTTGGACAGTGATTATCTGCTGATTGGAAAATTCATTCAGATCTATGCCGTCACCGACCTCAGTGCACGAAGGGTCGTTGATGCAATGAAGTCAATTGCGCTGGGTCCAGACAAATGCAATGCGTCGACGCTAAATGACAAAGACGTTCTTGACCACATTGAGAATATGACTGCCGACTGGGCTTGGGATGAAAAAGTAAAAGACGCAGTTGTTCGTGCGCTTATGACGCTGAAGATGCATCGTACTCATCGCCATAAATTTGCCCATTGGGTGGTGCGCCGGTTCGTCTATGACGACGTTCTCGTAGCTCTCACTATGAATGCGAAGCAAGCCAGAAATAACCAAGCGCCACATCAACCCGGCCGCGCGACCTTTGGCATATTTCACACAGCCGACATCATGTCCGAGATGGTGAAGCTACAAGCCCACAGTGACAATCTGTCGAAGGTAGCTGTCCACCTTGAGACAAACGCATCGCGGCTTCGCGGTGTATCTCGGACAACTGCCAGTCGCTCTACAACATAGAAATTATGTCCTAAGCCTGTTTCGTCCATCAAGGACGTGTCAGACAGGAGTACAGGACATGCGTAAGAGCAAAGTCGAAGCCGCTGCCGCAACCCCAGCGGAGAAGCCGCAGACCGTGCTTAAGATGCTGAATGCCGATCCCGTGTGCGCCCGCTAATGCTCGTCGTAGACGATATCCATACGAAGGCCTTTCGCCTCAAACCCGGCACGCAAGACATCTAGATGCGCGGCGGATACCTTAGCCTTCAACATTGAGACTAGCTCTACTCCCAAAGGAGAGAGCTCCACACCACTTCCAATGTCATAACAGCCATCGGCATGCCTCGCAGGTCGGATGCTACCCTCAACGGAAGTAACTCTAATCTTTTGATCTGCTACATAGAATTCTATCTGGTCGTCTCGAATTTTCTGATTAATTGGAGCTGCCCAGCCATCTTCAACGAACACGCCAATAGAGCCGAAATGTCTCTGCCGGAGCGGTTCGTGAATTGATCTGAGCTGGGCAGAAATGGCATACATAAGAGGCTTGAGGTCATCCCCTTCAAATGAGATCGAGCAAATTATTGCATACGCAGCTTCGATATCTGATGTAGTTGTTCTCACAACAAATTGCGCAAGTCGTTCTAAATCTCTCGCCTCGTCACCACTCAAAGTCGAAATAACGTCAAGAGTTCTCATACTAAAGCAAGATCCGGATAGCGTCTTTCTCGCAAGGACTAGACCAAAAAACGACTGTACGTTTTCATTTGATATGTTTTCGGCAATGCGCCAGAATTTGTCGATCCAATCGTAATCAGGAGGAAGCGTTTCTTCGGCCTTTTTCGATTGGTCTAGATTGGCCTGCTCAATCGAGAGCCAAGCTACTGACTCACGATTCCTTTGCCGTGTTATGGCGTCAGCGACCAGTTTTACCTCTGCCCTTTGGCCAAGCGATAACTCGATCTGCCCTGACGGATAGCCCTTGGCCTCGAGCGCCGCAGCCCAGTCATTAAAGTTTGCGATTTGGGCTTGGGTTTCCCGCCGACTTTGCCATGGTCCGAGCGCCTTCCCCACGCCTAGAGCGGAATGAATTGAGGCTGAATCGGCGTGGGATTCCCTTAGGCGTGCAAATCTGATTCAACCTTCATGCTGGGCAAGGA